>NZ_JAKQYH010000045.1:0-125514 GCF_022343545.1 Streptomyces arenae | reverse complement strand
CCAGGCGGCGGGGCGGGGGCCGAGCCGCGGGTCGCGCGCGGGCCGGGGGCGGCGGGTGCGGACCGGGGCGGGGCGGGATCCGGCGAGGCCGGCCCGGTAGAGGCCGTACGCGATCCGGCGGCGCGCGGCCGACTCCAGTGCGTCCTTCAACGGGCCGTCGCGCAGGACGGCTTCGGGTCCCAGCAGCCCCTCGACGACGGCCAGCGCACCGGCGACGTCCCCGTGGTCGAGGCGCTCACGGACGCCGGTGAGGCAGTCGGGGCGCCGGTGCGCCTCGTCGATGACCCGCAGACAGGGCAGCGGCGGGCCGCCGAGCGCCATCAGCAGTTCCTCGCGCCGCAGTTCGTCCGGGGAGTGGTCCAGCGCGGACAGCACGCCGTCGACCATGGCGATCCGGTGCCGGGCGCCCCGGCACTCCACGAGGGGCGGCTCCCCGGGCCGGTCCGGGTACGGCGCGCGGGCGGCCGGGGTGTGACCGGGTACGAGGGCGGTCGCGACCAGCGGATGCAGCCGGTCGGCGTCGATGAGCCCGGCGCGCAGCAGTTCCAGGTCGGGCGGCAGCCGGGTCGCCGCGTCGGGCAGCACGGCGACCGCGCCGGAACCGGCATCGCGGCCGGTCGTCACGGTCCCGTCGGGCGCGACACGCAGCGCGAGCCGCCGCCGGCCGCCCGGGCGCACGGCGACGGTTCCGCTGTCCAGCCCTTCGGAGCGCAGCACGATCCGGGCCTCGTCCGCCCAGCGGTGCGCGGCGCACAACGAGAGCCGGTCGGCGCCCGCGCGGACCCGCAGGTCGGCGGCGGCACCGGCGTCCCAGAGATGGGGGTGCAGGTCGAACCGGTACCGCCGGCTGGGACGCGGGTGGGGATGGCCCCGGGCGGCGGGCGTGCCGAGGGTGCCGTCCCACAGCGCGAGGCTGACCCGCTGTCCGGCGTCGGCCCAGGCCGGCGGGGTCCGCGCCACCAGGTGCAGGGGCCTCGGCCCGGTGCCGTAGCGAGCCAGCGGCATGGTCAGCCCGGGGCGCAGCAGACCGTCGGGGGCGATCCTCGGCAGGTGCCAGCGCAGCAGGTCGGGGGCGAGCCGGCGCAGGTCGGCACGGATCCGGTCCCGGACGTCCCGGCCCAAGGTGCGCGCCAGGGCACGGAGATCGAGGTCGACGTCGAAACCGGCGGCGGCGCAGGCCCCGGCCCAGTCCCCGGCGTGCCGGCGGGCGGTGGCGGTCTCGATCATGGCGGGCGGCACGGCGAACTCGCGCACGCGCCGCCAGAGGGCCAGGCGGGTGTTCCCGTCCGCGAGGTGAGTGGTCATCAGCACTCACCTGGCGTGGACGGGACCCCCAATCTGTGAACAGAGTGAGTGGTCATCGCCGGGAGCATACGGTGGGACGGCGCCGGACGGCCAGACATTTACGGCCAGGTGTGCACGGGCCCGTATTCACGGTCACGCGGGTCACGGTCACGGGTTCACCGGTCGGCTCGCACGTGACGTGGATCACCCCGGCCAAGTGCAGCGTTCCACCGCCCCCAGGGCCTTTTCCCAGGTGTAGGCAGCCGGGGAGAGCGGGGACCGTGGGAATGGAGCAGGCTCGGGCCGGTGAGTACGACGAGTTCGTGGTGGCCCGTTGGTCGGGGTTGTTCCACCTGGCGCGTCTGCTCACCGGTGGCGATCGGCATCGGGCCGAGGATCTGTTGCAGGAGTCCTTGGTCAAGCTGTGGTTCGTCTGGCCGAAGATCGCCGACGAGGCGCCGGAGGCGTACGTCCGCAAGGTGCTCGCCCGGGCGGCGGCCCGCTCGGCGCGGCGGCGGTGGTGGGGCGAGCGCCCCGTCGAGGAGCTGCCGGAGGTCGCGGCGGCCGGTGACATGTCGGCGGCCGTCGCCGAGCGTTCGCGGCTGGAGGCCGCGCTCGCGCTGCTGACCCCGCGGCAGCGGGCCGCGGTCGTCCTGCGCTACTACCAGGACCTGCCCGACCGGCAGGTCGCCGAGGTGCTGGGCTGCCCGGTGGGCACCGTCCGGTCGCACGCGGCACGCGGTGTGGCCCGGCTGCGTGAGCTGCTGGCGGACGCCATCGAGCCGGTGGGGTGAGGGAGAGGACATGGATCACTTCGAGCGGCAGTTGACGCGGCTGATGCACGACGACCGGGAACCGGCGGCGTTCGGACCCGGGCAGCGGGACCGGCTGCGGGCCGGGGTGCGGGTGCGGCGGCGCGTGCGGGCGGCCCGGCGGGCGGCCGGGAGTGCCCTCGCGGTCGCGGGCCTCGGCCTCGGTCTGTTCCTGTGGCCGCACTCCGGCAGCCCCGACGCGCCCAGCGCACCGCGCCCCCGCCCCGCGACGGGACCCAGCACCGGTACGACACCGGCCCCGTCCCTCTCCCCCAGCAGCCCTCCCACCGCCACCGTCTCGGGCCCGTCGCCCACGCACACGTCCGCGCCCGGCGAAACCCCGTCGGCCACCGGCGGCCGGACCGGCTCGCCCTCGCCGCCCGCGTCCGCGACGGCCACGGCGACCCCGGACGCGAGCGGTGGCCACAGCGCGTCGCAGGGCACGTCGGGGCACTCGACCGCCACCACGTCACCGCCGTCGGCGCCCGCGTCCGGGAGTTCGGACCCCTCCGAAGGCGCCTCGGCCGCCGGCTCGGCCGGCACAGACAACCAGGCCGGCTAGCGCGGTTCGCCCGCCCTCACCCCACCGCCGGGTGCGCCTTCGGCGCGCCCCGAGAACGAGTACGAATGCGAAGAAAAGCCATGAACCAAGCACACGCCACACTGCCGGCCCCGGTCCCGCCGCTCGCCTCACGTCATGACGAGCCGGTCCTGGATCTGGCCGTACCGGTGTTCAACGAGGAGAAGGACCTGGAGCCGAGCGTGCGCCGGCTCCACGCCCACCTTCGGGAGACGTTCCCGTACCCGTTCCGGATCACCGTCGCCGACAACGCGAGTACCGACACCACCCCTGTCATCGCGGCCCGACTGGCCGATGAACTGCCCGAGGTGGAGTGGATACGGCTGGCCGAGAAGGGCCGCGGCCGGGCGCTGCGGGCCGCCTGGTCGCGGTCGCGGGCACCCGTGGTCGGCTATCTCGACGTGGACCTGTCCACCGGGCTCGCCGCGCTGCTGCCGCTCGTCGCCCCGCTGCTCTCGGGCCACTCCGACCTGGCCATCGGCACCCGGCTGGCGCCCGGCGCGCGGGTGGTGCGCGGCCCGAGACGGGAGATCCTGTCCCGCGGCTACAACGTGCTGCTGCGCTCGGCCCTCGCGGTGGGGTTCTCGGACGCGCAGTGCGGGTTCAAGGCCGTCCGCCGGGAGACCGCCGAGCGGCTGCTGCCGCTGGTGCGGGACTCCGAGTGGTTCTTCGACACCGAGTTGCTGGTGGTCGCGGAGCGGGCCGGGCTGCGGATCCACGAGGTGCCCGTCGACTGGGTGGACGACCCGGACAGCCGGGTCGCGCTGCTGTCCACGGTCCTCGCCGACCTGCGCGGTGTCGCGAGGGTCGGCCGGGCGCTGGCCCGCGGCGCGCTGCCGTCGGGGCGGCGGCCACGGCGGTTCCCGGCGCTAGCCGTGGTCATGGCGGCCGCGCAGCTCCTCCTGTACGCGGCGCTGCGTCCGGCCACCGCGGACCAGGTCGCCAACGTCCTTTCCCTGCTGGTCTGTTGGGTCGTCGCGCAGGTGGTCCTGGGCCGGCTGCCGCTGGCCGCCCTGGCCACCCGCCTCGCCGTCACCGCCGGTTCGCTCGCCGCCCTGCGGCACGCCGTACCGGCCGCCGGGCCCCGCGCCGAACTGGCCGCACTGGCTGCCGCCCAACTGCCGTTCGTGCTTGCACGGTTGCCGTTCGGGCGGCCTCGGACGGAGTCCACGACGTCATGACCGCGCTCCTGAAGACGACCCCCATGGCCGACGGCCTCCCGCTGCCGCCGACGCCGGCCGGCCGCGGACGGCGCCTGCGCGACGCGGCGCGGCGGCACGGTCCGGTCCTCGCGGTGTACGGCGTGCTGAAGCTCGTCGGCTTCGGTTCGTTCATGTATCTGCTGGACTCCGCCGGTGACTTCCGCAAGAAGAACCCGCGGTTCGGCGGGGGCGCGCACGCCTGGGACGTACTGGGCACCTGGGACGGCTGGTGGTACCAGCAGATCGCGCTGCACGGCTACCACCCCCGGCTGGTCCCGGTCCCCGGCGCCACCGGCCTGATCGACCTCCAGGGCAACTCCGCCGCCTTCTTCCCGCTCTACCCGGCGCTGATGCGGGTGGCGATGGAGGTCACCGGTCTCGGTCCGTTCGGGGCCGGGCTGCTGGTGTCGGTCGTGGCCTCGTTCGCGGCGGCGCTGGGGGTGTGCGCCGTGGCCGAGTGGTTCGGCGGCCGGCGGGCCGGGCTGGCGGCGGCCGGGCTGTGGGCCGTCTGGCCGGGTTCCGGCGTGGAGTGGGCCGTCTACTCCGACTCGCTGTACGCCGCCCTCGCCGCCTGGGCCCTGTACGCCGTGCTGACCCGCCGCTGGCTGACGGCGGGGGTGCTGACCTTCGCGGCCGGCCTCAACCGCCCCACCGCCGGCGCGCTGGTCGCCGCGCTCGCGTGGGCCGCGCTCCTCGCGCTGCACCGCCGGGAGGACGGGGTGGCGCGTCCGCTGACCGCGTTGCTGGTGGCCCCGCTGGGGCTGCTCGGCTACCTGGGCTGGGTGGGCCACCGCATGGGCGACTACGGCGGCTACTTCCGGCTCCAGTCGGGCGCGTGGGGACACGAGTTCGACTACGGTGCGCAGACCCTGGACGTCCTGACATCCGTCCCCGTGGGCCACTTCGGCTATCTCTTCGCGCTCCCCTTCGCGGACGTCATCGGCGTCGGCGTCGTCCTGCTGGACCTGGCGCTGCTGCCCCTGCTGTGGCGGCTGCGACCGCCGGCGGCACCGGTCGTGCACACGGTGCTCACCCTCGCCCTGGTGCTGGGCAGCCAGCAGTACTTCGCGAACGTCTCCCGCTATCTGCTGCCCGCCTTCCCGCTGTTCGTGCCCCTGGCGGTCGCGCTGCGCCGGCTGAGCCTGCCGTACCTGTGCCTCCTGCTGGGCGTCGCGGCACTGGCCTCCGGTTCGTACGCGGGCTATGCCCTGTTCGAACTCGGAGTGCCCTAGCGTGATCTGACGGCGGCTCAGCTCTTTTTGACGGCCACCGCGCCGTAGAAGCCGATCTGCTCGGAGCCGGGCGGCGGGGTGGTGTCCGGGCGCCAGAACGGGACCTGGGCCAGGCCGGGCTCGACCAGGTCGAAGCCCTCGAAGAACCGCTCGATCCGGTCGCGGGAGCGCAGGTTCATGGTGGCGGTCGCGTTGTTGTAGACGGCCTGGGCGTCGCTGCGGTCCGCGAAGTCGGCCGTGGCGTGCGAGAGCACCAGGAAACTGCCGGCCGGGAGGGCGTCGCGCAGGGTCGCGACGATCCGCTCGGGCTCCTCGTCGTCCCGCACGAAGTGCAGGATGGCGACGAGGAAGAGGGCCACCGGCCGGCCGAAGTCGATGACGCGCCGCACACCGGGGTGGCCCACCACGGACTGCGGATCGCGCAGGTCGGCGAGGACGATGCTGGTGGAGCCGGACCGGCTGAGCAGCGCGTCGCCGTGCGCCTTCACGATCGGGTCGTTGTCGACGTAGGCCACGCGTACGTCGGGTGCCAGCCCCTGGGCGACCTCGTGGATGTTCGGCGAGGTGGGCAGCCCGGTGCCGACGTCGAGGATCTGCCGGACGCCGCTGTCGACGACGTGCCGGACCGCGCGCTGGAGGAACGCCCGGTTGGCGCGCACCCCGATGAACACCTCGGGCGCGACGGCGGCGAGCCGGTCGGCGGCCTGGCGGTCGACCTCGTAGTTGTCCTTGCCGCCCAGCAGGTAGTCGTAGATCCGGGCGGGATGCGGCTTGCTGGTGTCGATCTCCACGGACCCGGTGCCGTCCTGCGTCACGTGCGCTCCTCTCAACGGCCGCCCCGGCCCCCCTTGGCACACCGACGGCAGGCGACAGCTTTCCACACCGGACGCGCCGTCGACGCACCGAGTTCCCTTCCCCACAGGTCACTTCGTGCGCACCCGCCACACCGGCCGGTGGGCCGGGTCGCCCGCTCCGAGCCGGTCTGACTACCATCGGCTCCAGGTGTCCGGGCAGGTGACCCGGTTTGGTTGGGGGTTTCGCATGGTTACCGGTCGTGTGGTGCGGTTCGACAGCTCGCGCGGGTACGGGTTCATCACTCCGGACGGCGGCGGCGAGGACGTCTTCCTGCATGTGAACGACATGCAGATGCCGGAGTCCTACGTCCGCCCGGGTGTGGCCGTGGAGTTCGAGATCGAGAGCGGCGAACGAGGACCCAAGGCGTCCGGCGTACGGCTCGCCCGGGGAGCCGACGTCAGGACGCTCGGCCCGGACGACGACTCGCTGTGCGACCTGCTCAGCGCCGAGGAGTTCACCCGCGAGGTCACCGAGACGCTGCTGGCGGCGGCGCCCACCCTGACCGCCGAGGAGATCGTGCGGGTCCGTGGCGCCCTGGCCCAGTTCGCGAAGAACCACGGCTGGATCGAGGGCTGACCCTACTCTCGGCAGAACCAAGGCAGTTGAGGCCCCGGCGCCGCGGTACGGCGCCGGGGCCGCCGCATGCCCGCCGCACGCTACCGGCCCTCCACTGAAACTCCATTGTGACGAGCGCCACAGCCCGCCGTTCGAACTTTGGCGCCCGCCGTGCATCTAGTCCGCGTCGGTACATCGCACGACGGCGGAGCAACCCCCCTCCTGAGCCGTCCCGTTCACTCAGCAAGGAAGACTCAATGGGTTTCATGGCATACCTGCGCGGCTTCGTCCCCTGGATCGTCGCCGGCGTCGTGACGGGCTTCACCGACTGGCGATGGGGTGCGCTCAGCGGTGTCGTCTCGGGGTTGTTCCTCCTGCTCCAGGACCGCCGCCGGGGGGTCGACCTCGACGCGCTGATCCTCGAGGCCAGCACCATCGTCTACTTCCTCGTCACCGGCGCCGTGGCCGTCACGGACCCGGACTCGGCGCTCAAGGACCACAGTGACGTGCTGTCGTTCGTGTGGCTGGGTCTCACCGCCTGGGGGTCCCTGGCGATCCGCCGGCCGTTCACGCTGGGCATCGCCAAGCGCCAGACGCCCCGCGAGTACTGGGACATGCCGGAGTTCCGCCAGGTCAACAACTACATCACCAGCGCCTGGGGAGCCGGCTTCACCTTCATCGCCGTCTGCCTGGCGGTCGGCAACGCGGTGGACGCGCCGGTGTGGGTGGGCATCACCGCCCATGTCATCGGGCTCGCCGCCCCGATCGTCTTCACGAAGGTCTACCCCGAGCGGGCCCAGCGGCGCCTGCTGGAGTCCCAGGGGCTGTCCTCCGTACCCCAGTGACCCGCGGCCGGCCCGGCGGGGCCGCCCTGACCTGATCGAACGTCGCGGCCGGCATCACCGTGCCCGCCCGGACAAGGAAGCACCATGACCGAAGAGACCACCGTCCCCCTGTACCTGCGGGGCCGCTTCGCCCCGGTACCCGAGGAGAACAGCGCCGTCGGCCTCACCGTGCGCGGCACCCTCCCGCCCGACCTGGACGGCCGCTATCTGCGCAACGGTCCCAACCCGCTGCCCGGCGAGGACAAGGGGCACTGGTTCACCGGCCCGGGCATGCTGCACGGGCTGCGGCTGCGCGACGGCCGCGCCGAGTGGTACCGCAACCGGTGGGTCCGCACCAGGGAACTGGAGGGCCACCCCTTCGTCCGCGCGGACGGCACCATCGACCTGGCCGCGACGCCTGGCAACACCCACGTCATCCGGCACGCGGACACGGTACTGGCGCTGTGCGAGGTCGGCCTGCCCTACCGGGTGACGCCGGAGCTGGAGACGGTCGGTCCGTACGACTTCGGCGGCAGGCTGACGACCGCGATGACCGCGCACCCCAAGGAGGACCCGGTCACCGGCGAACTTCACCTGTTCGGCACCGGGTTCGCGCCGCCCTACCTCACCTACCACCGGGTCACCGCCGACGGGGAGCTCCTCGACAGCCGGCCGGTCGAGGTACCGGGGCCGACGATGATGCACGACTTCGCCATCACCGAGCACCACATCGTGTGGATGGACCTGCCGGTCGTCTTCAGCCCCGAACGCGCCGGGCGCGGCGGGATGCCCTACCAGTGGGACGCCGGGTACGGCGCGCGGCTCGGCGTCATGTCCCGTACGCCCGGCAGCACCGAGGTGCGCTGGTTCGACGTCGACCCCTGCTACGTCTTCCACGTCGGCAACGCCCACGAGGACGCGCGGGGCCGGATCGTGCTGGACGCGGTGCGCTACGACGAGGCAGGCTTCGTGCGGGCCTGGGGTGACATCGGCGGGCCCACCGGCCCGGCCGTCGTACCGGAGGCGGGCCCCTCCCAGGTGCCCGCCGTGCTGTACCGCTGGACGCTGGACCCGGCCGGCGGAGGCGTCACCGAGACCCAACTGGACGACCGGGACGCCGAGTTCCCCACCCACAACGAGACCCTGACCGGGCGTGAGAACCGCTACCTGTACACCGTCTCGGGTGACGGCGTCGCCAAGCACGACCTGGCCGCCGGGGGCAGCCGGGTGCACGCCACGCCCGGCGCCCGGTACGCGGGCGAGGCGGTCTTCGTCCCCGCGGCGGACACCGCGGGCGAGGACGAGGGCTGGCTGCTCTCGCTCGTCTCGGACGACGACGGCAAGGCCGGGGAACTGCTCGTCCTCGACGCCAGGGACCTCTCGGAGCAGGCGGTGGTGGAACTTCCGTACCCGGTCCCGGCCGGATTCCACGGCAGCTGGCTGCCGGAACCCGGCACCGGCGCCTGAGCCGCGTACAGGACGGCGGTACGCCGGAACCTCTACGGCGTACCGCGGTCCTGTTGCCCGAACGCCACCGGTCCCGCCCGTGTCCCCAGGGGGACGCTAGCCCTGGTGGGCCGCGGCGATCTGGCCGACCAGGACGGCGAAGGGCATGTCGAGTGCGGCGTAGACGGCCGCCGCCTCGGGGAGGGCGTTGTCGGCCAACGCCTCCACCATGAGGGTGGCGTAGTCGCTGACGACGACGCCCGCCTGCTGCATGCGCAGCAGTCCCGTCTCGCGTTTGGTCTGGCTGAAGGTGCCGGAGGCGTCGACGGCGACGAACGCGTCGTACCCGGCGGCCGTCGCGGCGATCGCGGGCAGGGCGGCGCACACCTCCAGCGACACCCCGGCGAAGATCAGTTTCCGGCGTCCGGTGGCCTCGATCGCCTCGCGGACGCGGTCGTCGTGCCAGGCGTTGACCGTGCCGCGGTCGATGATCTTCAGGCCGTTCGGCAGCGCCTCGACCAGTTCCGGGGTGGTCGGTCCCCACATGCTGTCGGCCGCGGTGGTGGTGGCGACCACGGGGATGCCCAGTACGACCGCGGCCCGCGCCAGGGCCACCACGTTGTGCTTGAGCTCCCCTACGGGGATGTCCCGCACGCCGGACAGCAGGCCCACCTGGTGGTCGACCAGCACCACGGCCGCGTTCTCCCTGGTGATCGGCACCAGGAACTCGTCACGCTCGCTCATCGTCCGCTCCTTCGACGGTCCAGCCACCCCCCATTGGTCACTGATCCCGATAGTCAGTTTTTGTGACTATTCGACGCTATACCCGGGTACTCCTGGGTGCAACAGCGGTGCGGACCGGCCGTCCGCAGGTGTCGGACGCCTGGCCGGGCCCTACCATCGCCGGTGGCACAGCAGCACGGCGGACGGCGCCGAGGCGGACGGCCGTCGGAACGGGAGAGGCGTTGACCGGGCACGAGAGGGAGCGGGAACCCGACCTCGGTGTGCTCGCGGCGCGGGTGCTGCTGTCCGTCCAGCGCGAGCTGTTCGGCGCCCTCGCCGAGCAGGGTTTCGACGACATCGCGCCCCGCGCCGGCGCGGTCCTCGCCCACCTGCGCCCCGACGGCGTCCGGGCCAGCGAACTCGCCCGGGCCTCCGGGCGGCACAAGCAGGTCGTGGGTTCGCTCATCGACGACCTCGAACGCCTCGGCTACGTCGAGCGCAGGCCCGACCCCGCGGACCGGCGCGCGAAACTGATCCACCCCACCGAGCGCGGTCTGCTCCAGATGGCCGCCGCGACCGTCATCATGCGCACGATCGAGGAACGGCACGCCAGGGCCCTGGGCGAGCGGCGGTACGCCGAGTTCAAGGCGGCTCTGCGCAGCGTGGCCGAGCTCCAGGAGTCCCCGGCCGACGGCCCGGACACCTGAGCCTCCACGCGCCCCGCCGCACCGCCACCGTCACACGGCCACGCCCACCACTGCCCAGGGCCACGACCGCGCACTCCCACCACCGCGCACGGCCACCGCCACGCACGGCCGCCACCGCGCAAGGCCGCCACCGCGCAGGGCGATGACTGCGCACGCCCACCACCGCCACGGTCGGTCAGGACGCGAACGGCACCTGGGTCGCCGGGGTCTCGACGCGGCCGGCGGGGTGTCGCCACACGCCCTCCGCGGCCAGCCGGGGCAGCACCCCCTCCCCGAACCAGTACGCCTCTTCCAGATGCGGATAGCCGGACAGCACGAACTCCTCGATCCCCAGTGCCGCGTACTCCTTGATCCGTGCGGCGACCTCGTCGTGTGAGCCGACCAGGGCGGTGCCCGCGCCGCCCCGGACGAGCCCGATGCCCGCCCAGAGGTTGGGGTGGATCTCCAGAGCGTCCCGGCGGCCCCCGTGCAGGGCCAGCATCCGCTGCTGCCCCTCGGACTCGCTGCGGGCGAGCCCGCCCTGCACCGACCTGACGGTCTCCGGGTCGAACCCGTCCAGCAGCCGGCCGGCCTCGGCCCACGCCTGCTCGGACGTGTCCCGGGTGATGACGTGCAGCCGGATCCCGAACCGCAGCGTGCGCCCCTGCCGGGCCGCCAGTCCCCGGATCCAGGCGATCTTCTCGGCGACCTGGGCCGGCGGCTCGCCCCAGGTGAGGTACACGTCGACATGGCGGGCCGCGACCTCACCGGCGAGCGGGGAGGACCCCCCGAAGTACACCTCGGGCACCGGATCGGGCACCCGCGCCAGCTTCGCGTCCTCGACCCGCAGGTGCTCCCCCTTCAGACTGACGGTCTCGCCCTCCCACAACCCCCGTACGACTTCCAGGAACTCACCGGTACGCCGATACCGGGCGTCCTTGTCGAGGAAGTCCCCGTAGGCCCGCTGCTCATGGCTCTCGCCGCCGGTGACCACGTTGAGCAGCAGCCGGCCGCCGGTCTCCCGCTGGAACGTGGACGCCATCTGCGCGGCCAGGGTCGGCGAGACGAAGCCCGGCCGGAAGGCGACCAGGAACTTCAGGCGTTCGGTGTTCTGGCTGACCATGGCCGTGGTCAGCCACGCGTCCTCGCACCAGGCGCCGGTGGGGGTGAGCGCGCCCACGAAGCCCAGGTCCTCGGCGGCCCTGGCGATCTGGCTCAGATAGGCGACGGTCGGCGGCCGGTCCCGGCCGGAGGCCGTCGCCGGGGTGCCGTGGCCGCCGCCGACGACATGGCGGCTGTCACCGTTGGTGGGCAGGAACCAGTGGAAGGTGAGGGACACGAGGGGTTCTCCGTTCGTGGGTGGCCGTCAGAGCAGGCCGTGCCGGGGCGGTGGCGTGCCGTTGAGCACGTACCGGCCGATGTGCTGGATCTTCCAGCGGACCGGATCATGCAGCGTGTGGGTGCGGGCGTCACGCCAGTGCCGGTGCAGGTTCAGGGAGTCGAGGGCCGACCTGGTACCGGACACCTCGAACAGCGCGCCGGCCACCTCGACGGCGGTGTCGGCCGCCGTGACCTTCGCGGCGGCCACGGCGACGGACGCCTCGGCGGCCGTCTCGTCCGTGAGGCCGGCGGCGGCCGTGTCGACCGCGCGGGCGGCCTCCCGCAGCAGGGCCTCGGACGCCCGTACACGGACGGCCAGTTCACCGAACCGCTGGATCAGCAGCGGGTCCTCGGCGGCGGTCTCCACGCCGCTCTCGAACCAGGGCCGGCTCTTGTCACGGACGAACTCCACGGCCTCGGCCAGCGCCCCCACGGCGATCCCCACGTCGATGGCGGTGTGCAGCAACTGGGCCACGGCTCCGTGCAGTTGGGGTCCCCGGAAGGTGAGATGGTGGGGCAGCACCCGGTCCGCCGGCACCGGCACCTCGTCCAGCCGGACCGTCCCGCTGGCGGTCGTGCGCTGTCCCATGCCGTCCCAGTCGTCGACCACGGTGAGGCCGGGCGCGTCCGCGGGCACGTACGCCACGTGCAGGTCGTCGTTCTCGGCGCGGGCCAGGACGGGGATCCAGTGGGCGAAGAGGGCTCCGGTGGAGTAGTGCTTGACCCCCGTGAGCAGGTACCCGCCGTCGTCCTGGGGCACCAGCCGGGTGCGGATGTCCTGCACGTGTCTGGTGCCGGCCTCCGACTGGGCGTTGCCGAGGCGGCTGCCCGCGAGCAGTTCCGCGAAGAAGAACTTCCGCTGCTCCTCCGTGCCCTGACGGCGGATCACGTTGACGTAGACGAAGTGGCTCTGCGGGATCTGGGCGAGGCTGGCGTCCGCCGCGGCGAGGATCCGGAAGATCTCCGCGAGGGTGCCGGCGCCGACGTCGGCGCCGCCGTACTCGGCGGGCACGGTCACGGCCAGCAGGCCGGAGGCGGACAGCCGGTCCAGTTCGGCCCGTGGGAGCGCGCGTTCGGCGTCCCGCCGGGCGGCCCCGGCACGGAACTCGGCGGCCAAGGCGGTGGCGACGGCGAGCGCCTCCGTGTCGTCGGCGATGATGTGGGCGGTCATCGGCTCAGCCCGCCGCGGCGAGGACGGGCGTGCGTCCGGTGAGCGCGGCGGAGAACTGGTCGACGACCGGGGTGAGGGCGTCGGCGGCGGCCGGTGCGAGGGCGAGGGTGCCGTCCTCGCGGACGGCGATGTCCTTGTCGAGGGTGAACCAGCCCTGGACGATGTGGGCGGCGCCCATCGAGTTCAGCACCGGGCGGAGCGCGTAGTCGATGGCGAGGACGTGTGCGACGGAGCCGCCGGTGGCCAGCGGCAGCACGGTCTTGCCGGTGAGCGCGTACTGCGGGAGCAGGTCGAGCAGCGCCTTGAGGACACCGGAGTACGACGCCTTGTAGACCGGGGTGCCGACGACCACTCCGTCGGCGCGGTCGAACAGCTCGGTGGCCTCGATGATCGCGGGGTGCCGGAAGTCGGCGCCCAGCAGGGCCTCGGCGGGGATGGTGCGGACGTCGAGCGGGATCACCTCATGGCCCTGGGCGGTGAGCCGCTGGTCCAGGTGGCGCAGCAGCCGGCCGGTGCGGGAGGAGGCGGAGGGGCTGCCGGAGACGGACAGGACGGTGGCCATGGAGCTGCCTCTTTCTGGTGGCCCGGGCGCCCGTGCGAGGCGGGCTCCGGCGGGGAACGGTCAGGAGTGCCAAGTGGGTTCGGACAGGGCGCCTTCGAGGGCCCGACGGCCCACCTCGTGGCGCTTGTGGGCGACCGGGGCGTGCGGGGTGCGGGTGCGGACGTCGTGCCGACTGCGGTCCGCGGCGGGGGCGGTCAGGCGGACGCGGGGGCGCCGTCGTCCGGCCGGCCCTCCAGCTCCCGGATCAGGGGCAGCACTCGCCTGCCGAAGTACTCGACCTCCTCGTGGTAGTGCAGGAAGCCGAGCAGGAAGAGGTCGACGCCGAGCTTCTTGTAGGCCACGACGCGTTCGGCGATCTGCTCGGGGGTGCCGATCAGACCGGTGCGGAAGCCGTCGTTGTACTGGACGAGGTCCTCGAAGGTGGAGTCCTGCCACATGCCCTTGCCGTCGGCCGCGGACTGCCCGGCCTGCTTGACGGCCGCGCCGAAGCCGGCGACGGCCTCGTGGTCGGCCTTGGCGATGATCTCGCGGAGGGTGTCGCGGGCCTCGGCCTCGGTGTCGCGGGCGATGAGGAAGCCGTTGAGACCGAACTTCGGTGCCGGGCGCCCCGCTTCGGCGGCGGACTTGCGGACGTCGTTGATCTGTTCGGTGACCCCGTCGAAGTCCTTGCCGTTGGAGAAGTACCAGTCGGAGACCCGGCCGGCCATCGCCCGGGCGGCGGTGGAGTTGCCGCCCTGGAAGATCTCCGGATGCGGGCGCTCGGGGGTGTTGAGCGGCTTGGGCTTGAGGGAGAAGTCCCGGAGCCGGTAGAAGTCACCGGCGAGTTCGGTGTGGTCCTCGGTCCAGATCTGGCGCAGGGCGCGGATGAACTCCTCGGCGCGGCGGTAGCGTTCGTCGTGCTCCAGCCAGGGCTCGCCGAGGGCGGTGAACTCGCCCTTGAACCAGCCGGAGACGACGTTCACGGCGAACCGGCCGTTCGAGAGGTGGTCGGCGGTGGCGCCGAACTTGGCGAGGACGCCCGGGTGCCACAGGCCCGGGTGGACGGCGGCGATCACCTTCAGGCGTTCGGTGGCGAGGAGCAGCGCGAGGCTGAAACCGGTCGACTCGTGCTGGTACTCGGCGCCGTAGCTGGCCATGTAGCGGACCTGGCTGAGCGCGTACTCGAAGCCGTTGTTCTCGGCGAGGACGGCGAGTTCGCGGTTGTAGTCGTAACCCCAGTCGGTGCGTTGCTCGATGGTGCTGGTGACGAGTCCTCCGCTGACGTTGGGGACCCAGTAGGCGAATTTCAGGGGCGCGGCGGGCATGCGGAACTCCTGTTGCGGGTTTCGGGCGCGCCGGAATTCGGGAGGTGCCGGGCGCGGCGAATGTGCCGGGCGCGGGGGCGGTGAATTCAGGCGGGAAAGGTGGGGCGGAAAGCGCGGCGGATCTTGGTGTGCCGATCAGGCCGCGGCGCGACAGGAGGCGCTGGAGACGCGCGCGAGGTCGACATGGCGTCGCCGCGTGAGGTCCAGTCGCATCTTCATGCCGTCGATGGTGGCAGTCGGCGCCGAGACCAGTCAAGGAAAACCCGACCGTTCTCGCATCGCGGACCATTGAATTTCACGAACGTGTGACAGGGAAACCCTTGAACCCGGCCCGAATGGCCGCGCATTCTGCCGGGGTGCGAACCGAACAGCTGGAGTACATAGCGGCCGTGACCCGGCTCGGCTCGCTGCGCCGGGCGGCGGACGAACTGCGGCTGTCGCAGCCCGCGTTGAGCGAGACGGTGCGGAACCTGGAGCGGGAGCTGGGCGTCGACCTGCTGGAGCGCAAGCGCACCGGGGCGACGATGAGCGCGGCGGGGCAGGAGCTGATGCCCCGCATCGCCGAGGTGCTGGAGGCGGTGGACCGGCTGCGGGCGGCGGCGGGCGAGCAGCACCGCATCAGCCGGATGGTGCGCGTCGGCACGGTCAACGCGGCGACCGTGCCGCTGCTCATCCCGGTGCTGCGGGACTTCCGGGCCACGCATCCGGTCACCCAGGTCGAGGTGGTGGGCGCACAGCAGACGGAGATCCAGCGGGCGCTCGCCGAGGGCGGCTTCGACCTGGGTCTGGTGAACCATCTCGACGGCGACGACGTGCCGGTCGGCTTCGAGACCACCGAACTGCTGCACGGGCGGCCGGTGGTGTGCGTACGGCCGGACAGTCCGCTGGCCGGCCGGCCCGAGGTGTCGGTCGACGAACTGCTCTCCGTGCCGTTGATCGCCATGCGGACCGGTTATGTGATGCACCGCTATGTGCACCGGCTGCTGGCGGGGCGGACGCCCACGTTCTCGTACTCCACCGACGGTGCCGAGATGGGCAAGCTGATGGTGGCGGAGGGGCTGGGGGCGACGGTGCTGCCGGACTTCAGCGTGGTCGGGGACCCGTTGGAGCGGGCGGGGACGCTGGTGTGCCGGCCGCTGGCCGGGGACAGCACCCGGGTGCTGCTGATGCTCCAGCGCCGGCGGGCCGCATCGGTACCGCAGGCGGCCCGGGACCTGCACGCGGCCTTCGTGCGCCGGGCGGCCGACCTGGCAGGACCGGCCACCCCGCCACACCGGCCGTGACGGCTCACGTCCGGCCCGCGGGCGATCCGACGGCTCGCCTCGCCGCCGTGCCGGTGCTCAGTTTCCGGGGGCCAGCCGGGTGCGCAGCGCCGAGGCCAGCTGCTGGGCCGCGGTGAGCTGCTCCGGGGTGAGGGCGGAGACGAACAGCTCGTGCACGGCGCGCAGATGGGGCACCGTCGCGTTTCGGAAGGCCTCCGCGCCCGCGGGCGTGAGCACCACCTCGGCGCCCCGGCTGTCGGCGCGGCACTCCTCGCGCCGGATCAGCCCGCGCCGCTCCATCCGCCCGATCTGATGGGAGAGCCGGCTGCGCTCCCAGCCGACACGGTCCGCGAGTTCCGAGGAGCGCAGCCGGCGCCCGTCCGCCTCCCGCAGGGCGAGGAGCACGGCGTAGTCGCCCGGCGACAACGAGGCCTCGCGCTGCAGACGGGCCGAGAGCTCGGCGCGCAGCGCCTCCGTCGTCTCGATGAAGTCCCGCCAGATCCGCAGTTCCTCGGTGCTGGGCAGGTCCTTCCGCCGCGTGGTCATCGCACCACCGCCTCCGCCTCTTGTTGACACGTCAATCATATCCGGGCGATGATTGACACGTCAATCACTTTTGCGGTCGTGTCACGCGCGGCCGGAGGGCAGGAGGAGCCCACCATGTCCGATCTCGTCTTCGGCCTCGACACCTTCGGCGACGTGCCGCAGGACGACGCGGGCCGCCCGGTGTCCGACGCCCGGGCCATCCGGCAGGTCGTCGACGAGGCCGTCCTCGCGGAGGAGACCGGCGTCGACGTCGTCGCGCTCGGTGAACACCACCGCCCGGAGTTCGCGATCTCCACTCCGGAGACCGTCCTGGCCGGCATCGCGACCCGCACCCGGCGCATCCGGCTGGCGTCCGGTGTGACCGTGCTCAGCTCGGACGACCCGGTCCGCGTCTACCAGCGTTTCGCCACCGTGGACGCGCTCTCGAACGGCCGGGCCGAGGTCATCCTCGGGCGCGGCTCCTTCACCGAGTCCTTCCCCCTGTTCGGGTACGACCTGAGCGACTACGACGTGCTGTTCGAGGAGAAGATCGAGCTGTTCGCCAGGCTGCTGGAGGAGAAGCCGGTCACCTGGAGCGGCACCAAGCGGGCACCGCTGGACGCCGCGGACGTCTTCCCGAAGACCGAGTCGGGGCGGCTGACCACCTGGGTCGGGGTCGGCGGCACCCCGCAGTCGGTCGTCCGCACCGCGCGCTACGGCTTCCCGCTCATGATCGCCATCATCGGTGGCGCCCCGGAGCGTTTCGCGCCCCACATCGACCTGTACCGGCGCGCCGCCGACCGGTTCGGCACCACCGCGCATCCCGTCGGGATGCACTCGCCGGGGTTCATCGCCGACACCGACGAGGAGGCCCGCGAGCTGCACTGGCCGTACTACCGGGTCATCCGGGACCGGATCGGCGCGCTCCGGGGCTGGCCGCCCCTCCGCAAGGAGGAGTACGAGGCGGAGATCGAGCACGGCTCGCTGTACGTCGGCTCGCCCGAGACGGTCGCCCGGAAGACGGCCCGTGCCGTCAAGGCGCTCGGCGTGGGCCGGTTCGACCTCATCTACACCAGTGGGAACCAGCCGATCAGCGCCCGGCTGCGCGCCGTCGAACTGTACGGCACCAAGGTGGTCCCGATGGTCCGCGACCTGCTGGCCGGCTGACACCCGATCCGGGCATGGTGTCCGCGCACACATGCCCCCGCCACACCCCGAGGTCACGCCTCGGGGTGAGCGGTACACCCCGATCGTGTGGTGCGGGCATGTTTCTCCCCGTTCGCCCATGGTGCTTCGCTACGGTCGGTGACGCTCCGTGGCCGGGGTCCCTGGTCCGGGCCGCAGAGCGCTGACAGGGCATTTCGGACCGGGCTGCGGACCGGGCAAGGAGACAGCATGCTCGCGGACTCGATCGTCTTCGGAGCCGGGGGCTTCATCGGCCGCTCCCTCGTGGCGGAACTCCTGCGCCGGGGCCATCCGGTGGCGGCCGCGGTACGCGGTTCCGGTGCGGGGCTGACGGCCTGGCTCGACGGACAGGGGGTGGACCGCACGGCCCTGACGGTCGTCCGGGCCGACCTCACCTCCCCCGGTCTCGGCCTCGCGGACGAGGGGCTCACCGAGGTGCGCGACGTCTACAACGCCGCCGCGCGCTTCGCGTTCGGTATGACGGCGGCGGAGGCGCGCGCGGTCAACGTGGCGGGCGCCGCGCGGGTGGTCGAGTGGGCGGCGGCCCTGCCGGAGCTGCGCCGGCTGGTCCACATCAGCGGCTACCGCATGGCCGCGGCGGAGGACGTGGCGCCGGACTACCGCGCGCACGGGGCGTACGAGGCGTCAAAGCAGGAAGGGGACACCGCGGTGCGGATCCGCGCCCGCGAACTGGGGGTCCCGCTGAGCATCGCCAACCCCAGTACGGTGATCGGCCCCGGACAGTACCTCGGCCTGGCCACGGTGGTCTCCGATCTGTGGCGGGGCCGGCTGCCGGCGCTGCCCGGCGGCCCCGACGTCTTCGTCCCGGTGGTGACCCTCGACCACTTCGTCCGGTTCCTGGCCGCCCTTCCGGACGACCAGGAGAGCGCGGGCGCCACCTACTACGTGCTGGACGACTCGACGCCCGAACTGCCCGGGCTGGTCGGTCTGCTCGCCGAGCACATGGGGGTGCGCGCGCCCCGCCGGTCGATCCCGGTGGGCGTGCTGCGCAGGCTGCCGCGCGCGCTCACCCGGGCGGACCCCGAGACCCTCTCGTTCCTGTCGGCCGACCGCTACGACACGGCCTCCGCGCAGGCCCTTTCCGTGTCCCACGGCCTGTCCATGCCGCCGGTCGCGACGGCCCTGCGGCAGTGGGCCGACGACCTGGTCGCCACCCGCTTCGGTCACGGCGCCCCCTCCCGCGGGCCCTACGGCTTCGCCGACGTGGGCGGCTGCCGGACCTGGGTGACGGGCGAACCGCGGCGCCCCGGTTACGTCCTGCTGCACGGGCTGCTGCTGAGCGCCGACGCGTGGGCGGGGACCGCGGACCGCCTTGACGCGCCCTCGCTCGTTCCCGACCTGCCCGGTCTCGGCAGGTCGGGAACGGGCGGGCGGCCGGTCGAGGACTGGCTCGCCGACTTGCTGGACGCGGTGGAGACCCGGCCGGTGCTCGTGGCGCACTCGTTCGCGTGCGGCCCCGCGCTGCGCTACGCCGCGGCCCGGCCCGACCGGCTCGCGGGCCTGGTGCTGGTCTCGCCGGCGTTCCTCCAGCCGCCGTCCTCCGCGCTGCTGCGCTCCCCCCTGGCCGCGCCGCTGCTGCGCACGGCTCCCGCGTCCCGGCTGGGTCGTTCGCTCGGTCTGCCCGAGGACGCCGGCCTCGACACCCTCACGCTGGACCTGCGGCGTGCCGGGGCCGCCCGCCGGGTGGCCGCCGCGATGCGCACGGCCCACGGGCAGCGCGCGGAACTGCGCCGTCTGCTGCGGCAGACGCGCCTGCCCGTCGAGATCGTCGTCGGGTCCGAGGACCCGCTCGCCGAACCCGTGGACACGCCGGTCACGGTGATCGAGGACGCCGGGCACTGTCCCCAGCTCAGCCATCCGGTGTCCGTGGCCCGCCTCCTGACGGCCTGCCGGGACCGGGCCGGCGTCCACTAGCGGCACGCCGCGGGCCGTCAGTCGTCCTGTCGGGTGAAGGAGAGGACCACGTTGTGCCCGGCGATGCGCACGGGCAGTTGCTCGGCCCAGGAGGTGTCCAGCCGGGACACCCCGGACCCGCCGGACAGCAGCGCCGCCCGGCTGGCGGAGACGTCACCGCCGAGCGGGGTGGTCGCGCCGAGACCGGTCACCAGGCCATCGGTGGCCGCGGGTGTGCCCCGGGCGGTGCCGGGCCGGTTGGCCTCAGTGGTCGCGGTCAACAGGGCGGACTCCTTCCGCGCCGTGTTCCGGTCTCGTGCGGTGCATGGCCGGTGCGGGTTCCGCCCGCGTCTCCCCCGGCACCCGGGGGAACCCGGGCGACACCAGTGCCATGATGGCGATCAGCAATTCACCGGTGGTGAGAATTTCTTCGGTCCTTTTCATACCCTTCCCGGCACTCGCGGATATCGACCGACTGCTCCGATGAATCTACGCGCCCGAAAGGGCACGACGCCTCATTCTTTTTCACCATTCGCACTATTAACAGCCCGTCGGCAGTCCTATTTTATGCAGATCACCCGGCAACAGCCTCCCGAATGCACGTGCTGCAGCGAGGCTTAGGCACGCCTCATAGTGAGGTAGTAATGCCACGGGAGCCGGCCCGTGGCGATGGCAACGGGCACCAGGAGGCGTCCCATCCACAGTGCGTGGGCGGTGTCGCAGGACATCCGGAGGGTGATCGCCACGGGTCCCTGCGGTTGCTCGCCGGCGAAGACCCCGTGCGGTGCCACGTAGATCTCGCAGTCGGGCCTGGTGTGGACGAGCCGGACGGACAGTCCCTCCTGCCAGGCCCTCGCCACGAAATCCTCGTCCTCCAGCAATACGCCGAACAGACTAACGATAGGGGCCGCCACATCCGGCTGCCACCGCGTCAACACAAGGCCGAAGGGAAGCGAACAGGGCACGGAAAGAGGGCGCGACAATCTGCGGAAGGGAAACAGATGAAGGAAAGGGAATTCAACCGGGCGGCTGGGACCGGGGGCTTCTGATCCAGCCCAGCGAGCGTTCGACGGCGCGCTGCCAGTTGTCGTACTCCGACTCCCGGTGGCCGGGGTCCATCGCGGGCAGCCAGCGGGCGGCCGGGTGCCAGTTGCGGCGCAGCACCTCCAGGTCGGACCAGTAGCCGGCGGCGAGCCCGGCGGCGTAGGCGGCTCCCAGGGAGACCGTCTCGGAGACCATGGGCCGTACGACGGGCACGTCCAGCACGTCGGAGACGAACTGCATGAGCAGGTTGTCGGCCGTCATGCCCCCGTCCACCTTGAGTTCCTTCAGTCCGACGGAGGAGTCGGCGTTCATCGCGTCGACGACCTCGCGGGTCTGCCAGCCGGTGGCCTCCAGGACCGCCCGGGCCAGGTGCCCGCTGGTGATGTAGGAGGTGAGGCCGACGATCACGCCGCGCGCGTCACTGCGCCAGCGCGGTGCGAACAGGCCCGAGAAGGCGGGGACGATGTAGCAGCCGCCGTTGTCCTCGACGGTCCGGGCGAGTGTCTCGATCTCCGGGGCGCTGTTGATCAGGCCCAGCCGGTCGCGGAACCACTGGACCAGTGAGCCGGTGACGGCGATCGACCCCTCCAGGGCGTAGGCCGGCGGCCGGTCCCCGATCAGGTAGGCGACCGTCGTGAGCAGTCCGTGCCGGGACCGCACGACGTCGGTACCGGTGTTGAGCAGCAGAAAGCTGCCCGTTCCGTAGGTGCACTTGGCCTCGCCCGGGGAGAAGCAGGTCTGGCCGAAGAGGGCCGCCTGCTGGTCGCCGAGCGCGGCCGCGATGGGCACGCCGGCGAGCAGTGCGGTGGCCTCGCCGTAGATCTCCGAGGAGGGCCTGATCTCCGGCAGCATCGCGCGGGGAACGCCGAAGAACGCCAGGAGTTCCTCGTCCCAGGCGAGTGTGTGGATGTTCATCAGCATGGTGCGGCTGGCGTTGGTGGCGTCGGTGATGTGCAGGCCGCCGTCGGCACCGCCGGTGAGGTTCCAGATCAGCCAGCTCTCCATGGTGCCGAACAGCACCTCGCCGTCTTTGGCGCGTTGTTCCAGGCCCTTGACGTGGTCGAACAGCCAGCGCAGCCGGAGTGCCGAGAAGTAGGTGGAGGGCGGCAGGCCGCACCGGTCGAGGAAGAACTCCGCCCCGGGATCCTGTCCGAGGTCCTCGACCAGCGGCGCGGTGCGGACGTCCTGCCAGACGATCGCGCGGCCCAGCGGGGTGCCGGTACGCGGGTCCCAGAGCACCGTCGTCTCCCGCTGGTTGGCCAGCCCGATGGCGGCGATCTGGCCCGCGTCGACGGCCGTACCGGCGCCGGACATGGCCTCGGACATCACCCGGCGCAGGTTGTGCCAGATCTCGACGGCGTCGTGCTCGACCCAGCCGGGTTTCGGGAAGTGCTGCTGGTGCTCCCGCTGCGCGACGGACACCAGCCGTCCGCCCTGGTCGAAGAGGATGCATCGGGTGGAGTTGGTGCCCTGATCGATGGACATCACATACCGTTCCACCATGATCGGGAACCGCCTTCCGATGGGTCGCGGGGGGAGCGCGAGCGGCGCGGGCCTGGGGGTCTACCAACGGGCGGCGCCCAGGTCCCGGGAGATCGCCCGCGCGGCCTCGCGGATCAGCGTGATCAGGTTGGGCCGGGGCCTGGACTGGCTGTCGCAGATCCTCTCGACGGGCCCGGAGAGCCCGATGGCGCCGACGACGAGACCGCCGTGGCCGCGGATCGGCACGGCGAGCCCGGCCTCGCCCATGCTCATCTCCTGTATCTCCGCGGCCCACCCCACCTCCCTGACCTCGGCGAGGGCCCGGGTCAGCCGCTCCGGGGCGACCAGGGTGTGCCGGGTGTACGGCTCGAGGCCCGACTCCAGCACGGCGTCCAGGGGCGCGGCGCCGTAGGCCAGCAGCACCTTCCCCAGCGAGGAGGCGTGCAGGGGCAGCAGCGAGCCCACGTCCAGGGTCTGGAGCGTGTCGTCCGGCCGGAACACGTGGTGGACGACCAGGACCATGCCTTCCAGGGGGGTACCCAGGCGCACCGCCTCCCCGCTGCGGGCGGCCAGGGCGTCGGCCCAGTTGATGGACCGCGACCGCAGTTCGTTGACGTCGAGGTAACTCGTGCCGAGGTGCAGCAAGGCAGCTCCGAGCTGGTACTTTCCGGTCGCCGCGTCCTGCTCGACGAAGTCCACGTGCTGGAGGGTGCGCAGGATGCCGTGGGCGGTCCCCTTGGCCAGCCCCAGGGAGGCCGCCACCTCGCCGAGCCCGAGGCGGCGAGGCCCGCCGGCGAGCAGACGCAGGATCGCGGCCGCCCTTTCGATCGACTGGACCGGTCCGGCCATGATCCGAGCTTATTACCGCCGGGACGGGTCTGCCGCGCGGGCGGCGGCCGTCCGCGCGGTCGCCGCCTGCGTCCGCTGTCCGGCCTGGACGGCATCGTTCGGTAATGCCGACCGACGTTCATTGACCGACGCTCGGTGGCTCCTTAGCGTGCTATGAGGTCCGGCACATGCGCCGAGGTGTGTGACGTGGGCCTGTGAACCTCACCCCTGGAGACACAAGATGGCGGTACAGCTCAACACCCTGGTGCGGGAGGCAAGCGAACACGTTTTTCCCATGCCTCCTGTTCCCGGCGCCGTCTCGGACGTACGCCGACGGGCCGGTGCGGTTCTGGCCGCCTGGAAGGTGTCCCCGGAGATCGTCGAGGACGCGCTGCTGGTGGTGTCGGAACTGCTCACCAACGCGATCGTCCACGCCCTCCCCCCGGCGGTGCTGCGGCTCTGCTGGATGCGCGACGCCGGCCTCGGCACCCTGCACATCGAGGTCACCGACGCGGGCCCGTCCTGCGCGGCGCGACAGCAGCGTGCGGGGATCGACCCGGACGAGCACGGGCGTGGCGAGGAGATCGTCCACGCGCTGGCGACCCGGTACGGCATGCGCACGTCCCGGCGCGGGGTGACCCGCTGGGCCGAGCTCGTCGCGGTGTGACCCTGCGGGCCACCACCCGTCACGCGCGTCCCCCCGCTCCCCCGGCACCGGCCAGGGGAGCGGGGGGACGCGCGCACCCGCTTTCTCAGAGGTCGCGGCCCGACTTCTCAGAGGTCGCGGCCCGACCGGACTTCTCAGAGCTTGCGGGCCGACGGGACTTGTCAGAAGTTTCGGCCCGACGGGAACCCGACGCCCGCCTCCTCGGCCGGGAGCCGGCTGCCGGCCGGACCCTCGACGGCCCCGACGACGGACCGGGAGCGGTCCGTGGTCTGCATCCGCAGCAGTAGCAGCGCCGCGTCGTCGTGCAGCCGTCCGCCCACATGGGCCAGCAGCTCGTCGTGGACCGCGGACAGGACGTGTTCCGGCTCGCCTGACACATGGCGTGCCACCCCTTCGGCCAGCGGGTAGAACGCGCGCCCCCGGTCGCGGGCCTCGGTGACCCCGTCCGTGTAGAGCAGCAGCTGGTCGCCGTCGGAGAAGGGCAGGACCTCCAGGCACGGGGCCTCGCCGACGAGGGCGCGCAGGCCGAGGGGCGGAGCCGGCCGGGTGGACTCGACCGCCGCCACGTCTCCGGACGCGGATATCAGCAGGGGAGGCGCGTGTCCGCAGTTGACCATCTCCAGCTGTCCCTCGGCCGGGTGTCCGACGACGACCGCGGTGACGAAGTCGTCGGGGCCGAGATTGCGTGCGAGGCTCCGCTCGATCCGCCCGACGACGGCGAGCAGGTCAGGCTCGTCGTAGGCGGCCTCGCGGAAGACCCCGAGGACGAGGGCGGCGGTGCCCACGGCGGGCAGCCCCTTGCCGCGTACGTCGCCGACGATCAGCCTGACCCCGTGCGGGGTGGAGACCAGGGCGTAGAGGTCACCGCCGATCCGGGCCTCCGCGGCCGCGGCGCTGTAGCGGACCGCCACCCGGAAGGGGCCCACGGTCTTCGGGACGGGCTGGAGCACCGCGTGCTGAGCGGCCTCCGCGACCGAGCGCACGGCGGCGAGCACCTGCTCCCGGCGGCACCGCAGCGCGCTGGCCAGGGCACTCGCCAGAGTGACGGCCAGCAGGGCCGACAGGACGACCGCCAGCGCGCGCCCCGGTACCCCGTCCGCGGCGGCCAGTGTGCCGCCCAGCACGGCGGCGAGGAAACCGACGCACAGCACGCCCCGGGGGCCGCTGGTGCTGGCGGCCAGTGCCGGCCCCGCGGCGAGCAGGGGGAGCCAGAACAGCCCCGAGCCGCCGAGGGTGTCCACGAACACGACGGCGGAAACGATCAGTACCGGCACCACGGGGATCCCGGCGGCCAACTGCGAGGCGGCGCGGCGGGAGGCCGATGCCCCCGGGCCCGCCGTCCGCTTCCTGAACGGCCACAACGGCCAGTGGTCGTCGTGATGGTCTCGCGCCTGCCTCATGTTCCGTCCGCAATCCTCACCTGTACGGAGTTTCCGGGTTGTCCGTTTCATCCAGGAAAGAGGTTCGGCCGGAACGTCACAAGGAGAGGAATTTCAGATAGTGAGCGAGAGGCTTCTGGTCACCCGGTCGGCGACCGGGAGCAGCCGGGCGCGCAGCTCGGGGAGCCGGGAGAGCCGTTCCGCCGGCAGCGAGACACCGAGGGAGCCGAGGACGTCACCACGGTAGATCGGCACGGCGACGCACACCGTGCCGAGCGCGTACTCCTCGAGGTCCGTGACGGCCGGCGCCAGGGGCGAGGTCTCCAGCTTGCGGAGCAGCTCGGGCAGGCTGGTGATGGTGCGCGGGGTCAGGTCGGCGAGGTGGTGCCGGGAGAGGTAGTCGCGGCGGGCGTCCTCGTCCAGTTCGCGCAGGACGGCCTTGCCCAGCGCGGTGGCGTGTCCGGCGTCCTCGAAGCCCACCCAGAGGTCGGTCCGGGGCGCCCGTGGGCCGTCCACGATCTCGGCGACACTGATCTCGCCCTCCTCGTAGAAGGTGAGGTAGGTGGCCGTGGCCAGTTCGTCGCGGAGCGCGGCGAGGGTCGGCCGGACGCGGCTGAGCAGGGTCTGGCCCTGGCCCGCGGTGTGCAGGGTCAGCAGTTTGTCGCCGAGGACGAAGCCGCCGTCGTCCAGCTTGCGCAGGTATCCGTCGTGGACCAGGGTCCGCAGCAGGTGGTAGGCGGTCGCCAGGGGCAGCCCGGTCTCCCGCGCCAGTTGTTTGGCGGGCGCACCGTTCACGTGCGCGCTCACCGCCTCCAGCAGGCGGAAGGCGCGCTGCACCGACATGATGAGCGTGGGGCTCTCGTGGACGCTCATGTCACCAGCGTGCGCCTGGCGCCCGCCGCTAGCAAGGCGCGGCTCCGACGGCGTCCGGCGGGCCGAGTCATGGGTGAATGTCCGTACCGCGGGAAAAGGGCGTTCCCCATCGCCGGAAAGCAATGACACCGGCCCGTGGTGACGGATGGGCGCGGTAGCCGTGCGGGAATTACCTCCGCCTGTTCATCGCGCCGGGAATTCCTGTGCGATCAGCGGCGGGCCCGGGGCGCCTCCAGGTGGTGCAGGCGCAGCGCGAGCTGGATCTCGAGGGCGCGTTCCGGCTGCTGCCAGCCGTCGCCGAGGAGGCGGGTGACGCGGTCCAGGCGCTGGGCGACGGTGTTCACGTGCACGTGGAGCTCGTCCTTGGTGCGTGCCGGGCTCATCCCGGAGGCGAAGTACGCGTCGAGGGTGCGCAGCAGTTCGGTACCGCGCCGCTCGTCGTACGCGACGACCGGGCCGATGGTGCGCTGTACGAATCCGCTGACGTCCCGTTCGCCGGCGAGCAGCAGGCCGAGGAAGCCGAAGTCCTCGGCGGCTGCGCCGTCCCCGCTCCGGCCGAGGAGGCACAGCGCGTCGAGGCAGCGGCGGCCCTCGGCGTAGGCGGCGGCCACGGTGTCCGGGGCGGTGGCGAGGCCGGTGACGGGGGCGGAGGCGCCGACGGTCACCGGCCGGCGGACGGCGGTGCCGAGGTGGCGGGCGGTGCGCCGGGCCAGGTCGGTGGCGGTGTCGTCGGCTTCGAGGGGCAGCAGCAGGACGGTGCCGCCGTCGCGGGCGGCGGCCAGGCCGTGGTGGGTGCCGGCGAGCCGGGAGGCGGCCGACCAGAGCCGGCGGCGGGTCTCACGGCCGTCCTCGTCGCCGGCCGGCGGGTCCGCCAGGCGGGCGGCGAGCACGACATGAGTGGCGTCGAGGTCGGCGTGCGACCGGGCCGCCCGGTCGCGCAGTTGTCGCGAGTCGCGGTCCCGGGCGTCGAGAAGGTCGTCCAACAGCTCACCGCGGACCCGCTGTTCGGCCTCGGCTGCGGAGCGGCGGGCGAGCAGGAGCAGTGAGGTGACCATGGCCGCGCGTTCCAGGGTGCGCCGGTCGACGGGGTCGAGGTCCGGATGGCCGCGCAGTACCAGCGCGCCGAGCAGCTCACCGCCGGCCGCGACGGTGGCGGTCCAGCCGTCGCCGTGCCGTACCGCGTGCCCTTCCAGGCGCGACCTGTGCACCGCCCCGGCGTCGGCGGTTTCGGTGAACTCGACCGTGCTGCCTAGGACTTGGGAGACCGCGGCGGCCACGTCCTGGACCCCGCCGCCGCGCAGCACCAGTTCGGCGAGCCGGTCGTGGATGTCCGAGGCTCGTTCGATGCCCGCGCTGCGGTCCTTGATGATGCCGTTGGCCCGCTCCAGGTCGGCCATGGCCGACCTGGTCTCCGTGAGGAGGTTCGCCGTGTCGATGGCGGCGGCGGCGAGCGCGGCGAACGAGCCGAGCAGCGCGATCTGCTCCCGCTCGAAGACGCGGGCCCGCCGGTCCGCCGCGAACAGCACGCCGATGACGTGCGCCCCGAGCATCAGCGGCACCCCGAGGATCGCGACCAGGCCTTCGTCCCGCACTCCCGCGTCGATGGTGAGGGTGTGCTGGAAGCGGCTGTCCTTGAAGTAGTCGTCGGTGACATAGGGCCGCGCGGTCTGCGCGACGAGTCCGCCCAGCCCCTCCCCCATGCCGAGCCGGAGCTGCTGGAAGCGGGCCGCGACCGACCCCTCGGTGACCCGCATGTAGGTGTCGCCGCGCGCCGGGTCGTTGAGGCTCAGGTAGGCGATGTCCGTGCCGAGCAGGGAACGGGCTCGCTGGACGATCGCCTGGAGCACGGCGTCCACGTCGCGCAGTCCCGCGAGGTCGTGCGCGGTCTCGAAGAGGGCGGACAGCTCGGCCTCACGGCGCCGTCTGCCCTCCAGCTCGGAACGGACCCGCAGTGCGAGGAGCTTGGCCCGCTCCAGGTCGGTGATCCGCTCCGGTGTCCGGCCCTCGGCGCGGGCGGTCAGCACCGGCTGCTCGTACGCCTCCGCCGAGGCGCCCCTGGCCAGCAGTTCGAGGTACGACAGCTCGGCGGCCCCGGACGGCTCGGCAGCCCTGTCGAGGGTGTCGAGGGCTGCTGCCGGGGTCGCCGGGCCGGCGGACTGCACGTGATCGCGAGACATGCTCACAGGATTCCGCATTCCGCCTGCGGCCCGTCGGGCCTGTGGAAAACTCGCGGACCGCGGTGACCCGGTCCGTCAGTGGGCCGTCCAGCCGCCGTCGAGGACCAGCGAGGTGCCCGTGACGAAGGATGCCTGCGGCCCGCAGAGATAGGCCACCGCCTCGGCGACCTCCTCCGGTTCGAGGAGGCGTTTGACGGCGCTGTCGGTCAGGAGCACCTCGGACAGCACCCGTTCCTCGGGGATGCCGTGCGTCCTCGCCTGGTCGGTGAGTTGCCGCTCCACCAGGGGGGTGCGCACATAGCCGGGGTTCACACAGTTCGAGGTGACCCCGTGGGGTGCGCCCTCCAGCGCCGCCGTCTTGGACAGTCCCTCCAGCCCGTGTTTGGCGGCCACATAGGCGGACTTGTAGGCGGAGGCGCGCAGCCCGTGGACGGAGGACACGTTCACGATCCGGCCCCAGCCCTGCCCGTACATGTGCGGCAGCGCGCCCCGGATCAGCCGGAAGGGTGCCTCCAGCATCACCGTCAGCACGGTGTGGAAGACGTCCGGCGGGAACTCCTCCAGGGGGCGCACCAGTTGGATGCCCGCGTTGTTGACGAGGACGTCGGTGCCGGCGGCGGCGCGCTCGGCCGCGTCCAGGTCGGTGAGGTCCAGGACGTGGGGTTCGATCGCGCCGGCCTCGGGTCCCAGGGTTCGCTCCGCGGCGTCGGCCAGTTCGCCCAGTCCCGCCGCGTCCCGGTCCACGGCTCTCACCCGCGCGCCGGCGGCCGCCAGCCGCAGGACGCAGGCTCGGCCGATACCACCGGCGGCACCGGTGACGAGAGCGGTACGGCCGTGCAGGGTGGGGGTGTGAGTGTGGGTGGGGGTCTGGGGGCCGGGGAGGGCGCCGGGCGAGCTCATGATCCGACCCTAGGTGGCCCTCCCCCGCCCCCACACAGAGCCGGACCACATACGTCAGCTGAAAGTCGTAGCGTCGAACCATGTGGGTGAGTCCGACATGGCCTGCTTGATCCGGAAGACGCCGAACTCGTGCAGATCCGGCAGGGCGTCCACGTCGAACCAGGCCACCTCGAGCGACTCGTCGTCGTTGACCCGGGCCTCGCCGCCGACGGCCCGGCAGCGGAACGTGATGTCCATGTACTGGCAGACGTCGCGGTTCGGGTAGGTGACCGGCTGCAGAGCCTGGACCAGGACCACCCGCTCCGCGACACAGCGCACCGCGGTCTCCTCGTAGACCTCTCGCACGGCGCAGGCGGCGGGCTGCTCCCCCGGCTCCGGAATGCCGCCGATGACCGACCACTGGCGGGTGTCGGTGCGGCGGCCCAGCAGCACTCTGCCGTCGTCGTCGAAGACGATGGCGGTGATCCCGGGCAGCCACAGCAGCTGGTGGCCGGCGGATGCCCGGATCGTGCGGATGAAGTCAGGAGTAGCCATGCGCCGACCCTAGCCGCCCGGTTCCCCCCGCCCGGACGGAACCACAGCCGGAACCACCGTGCGTACAGCGGCTGTACGGCTACGCGTCACCGGCGCGCCGACGGCGCAGCCCGGACCCGATCGCCCAGCCCGCACCGCCCGCGGCCACCAGCACCAGGGCCATCTCGGGCAGGATGCCCAGCTTGGTCGCGGGCGTCTCGGAGGTGCGCAGCGGCACCTTCTGGACCAGGTAGGCGGGCACGAACATGCCGGTCCGCTGGGTGATCTTGCCGTCGGGCATGATGATCGCGCTGACCCCGCTGGTCACCGGCACGGTGACGGTTCGGCTGTGCTCGACGGCGCGGATCCGGGACATGGCGAGCTGCTGGTAGGTCATCTCGCTGCGGTCGAAGGTCGCGTTGTTGCTCGGCACGGAGATCATCTGCGCGCCGTGCGTGACCGTGTCCCGCACGTCCCAGTCGAAGGCGGCCTCGTAGCAGGTGGCGAGGCCGACCTCGGTGCCGTCGATGTCGAACACGCCGGGCTTCGTGCCGCGGCTGAAGTCCTGGCGGACCATGCTGGTCCAGTTCTTGTTGATGGCGCCGACCAGGCCGCGCAGCGGGAGATACTCGCCGAACGGCTGGATCTGCCGCTTGTCGTAGGTCGCCGTCGGTCCCTTGACCGGGTCCCACAGGATCTGCTCGTTGAGCAGCTTGCCGTCGCGTTCGACGACTCCGCCGACCGAGATCGGCACGCCCATGGCCTTCGAGGCCTCGTCGATCACGGCCGCCGCGTCGGCGTCGGCGAACGGGTCGACGTCGGAGGAGTTCTCCGGCCACAGCACGAAGTCCGGCTTGGCGACCTTGCCCGCCTTGACGTCGGCGGCCAGCTTGAGCGTCTCCTTCACGTGGTAGTCGAGCACGGCCTGCCGCTGGGAGGCGAAATCGAGGCCGGCGCGCGGCACGTTGCCCTGGATGACCGCGACGGTCGCCGAGCCGCTCTCCGCCGTGTCGCTCACCAGGGTCCGCGCCGCGACCGCGCCCACCACCGGGACCGCCACACTGAGCAGCGCCGCGGCCGCCGCCCCGCGCCGGATCTCACGCGTCCGCCGCCCCTCGGCGACGAGCCGCCCCACCTCGTACAGACCGAACCCGCACAGGACGACCGCGAAGCCGAGCACCGGAGTGCCGCCGACCGCGGCGAGCGGCAGGAAGACGCCGTCCGCCTGGCCGAAGGCGATCTTGCCCCAGGGGAAGCCGCGGAACGGCACGCGCGCGCGTGCCGCCTCACCGGCGATCCACAGGGCGGCCGCCCACACCGGCCAGGCCGGCAGCCTGGAGACGGCGGCGACGCCCACCCCGACGAGGGCGATGAAGATCGCCTCGATGGCCACCAGGGCGAGCCATGGACCGGGGCCGACCTCGACGCCGGTCCACACCAGCAGGGGCAGCAGGAAACCGAGCCCGAAGAGGTAGCCGAGGCCGAGGGCCGCCTTCCAGGAACGGCCGCGCAGCACCCAGCCGAATCCGGCGAAGGCGGGCAGCGCCAGCCACCACAGGGTGCGGGGCGGGAAGCTGACGTACAGCAGCACTCCGCTGAGCGCGGAGGCGGCGGCCGGGACCAGTCGGCGGAGCAGCGCGAGGCCGCGCGCACCGGGTGCGGGGCGTGGCGTGAGCTGGTCCGACTGGTCCACGGAGGTTGCGGTGACGGTCACTCCGGGAGTGTACGGCGGTTGACCATACGGCTGACAGCGCGGTCTCGGCATGCAGGACCCGCACCGTTCCTGCGCAAGTCGTCCACAAAACGGGCATCGCCGGTTACGGTGTGGCGAGATGGCGGCGGGGGCCGCCGGACGGGTCGGGGGACCGGGTACGGGGGGCGACGGTGGGGTCGACCGGGATGACGTCCGCTGCCGGGACGGAAGCGGACATCGAAAGACGAAACGTTTCCGACGCGTGGGGCGTCGTGGTGCTCGGTGCCTGTGCGCTGTGGCCGCTGATCTCGGCGACCGTGCGCGACGGACGGCCCGAGGGCGTGCTGCTGGCGGTGCTCGCCGTGGCCGCGGGCTATGCGGCGGGCCGGATGTCCGGGGCGCTGCTGCCGGTGGCCGCGCCCTGTGCCGGCGCGCTGGCCGGGCTGGGGCTTGCTGTGGCGGGCCCCCATGTGGCGCCGGGCCCCCAGTTCACCGGCCCGCTCGGGCACGCCGGGGCGGTCGCCGCACTGCTGGCCCTGGCGACGGGCGGTGCGTGCTGTGCCGCCTGGGCGACACCGGTTCCCGCGCTGCGCTTCGGGTTGCGGACGCTGGCCGCCGGGATCGCGGTGGCCGGGGCGGCCCTGGGCTCGGCGGCCGGGTGCGCCGCCAGTGCCGCCGTGCTGCTCTGCTCCCTCGCCGCCGGCCGGACGCGACACCGGGGCGTGGGCATCGCCGGGCTGGCGCTGGCGGCCGTGCTGGTGACCGGCACGGTCTGGGCGGTCGCCGGGAACGTCCTGCCCTCCGGACCCTCCTCGGCCCTCGAAGGCCCCCTCACCGCGCACCGGGTCCGGCTGTGGCGGGACGCCCTGGGCCTCGCGCACCGGAACACCGCGCTGGGCGTCGGCCCCGGCCGCTTCGGCGAGCTGAGCGGTTCCGCCTCCGACGCCCTGGCAACGGACGGCAAGCCGCACTCCGCGCCGCTCCAGCAGGCCGCCGAACTGGGCCTGGTCGGCGGGTTGCTGCTGGTCGCCGCGTTCTGCTGGCTGCTCTACGCCCTGTGGCGCTCGCCCCGCCCCACGCCGGTCGCCCTGACCGCGGGCGCGGCGCTCACGGTGCTGGCCGCGATCGCCGCGGTCGGCGACGCGCTGAGTTTCACGACGGTGTCGGCGGGCGCGGGCCTGCTGGCGGGCCTGGCCACGGCACGCCCCTGGGCCGCGGGCGTCCCGGCCGGCTGAGGCACAGGCTGAGGCACATGGGGGCGCGCCACACGTGTGCCGCCGTCGGTACGGCGCCGGTGTCAGTGCGCGGCACCCGGTGTGATGGTCCGCAGGCGTTCTCTGATCACATGCACCGCCGACTCCGCGTTGTCCACGGTGATCGTGAAGGTGTGGCCGTCCCACAGGCGCAGGACGATGCCCTCACCACGGCGGACGACGACGGCCGTGCCCTTCTCGGGGCGCCAGCGGTAGCCCCAGCCGCCCCAGTGGCGCGGGGTGATCTGCGGGGTGAAGTCGGCGCCGGCCACATGGGAGAGCGGAATACGGCGGCGCGGTACTCCTATGTGCCCGCAGCGGATCTCCAGGCATTCCCGGTCGAGCTTCAGGTCGACGTGCACGAAGGCGAGGGTGCCGAAGAGGACCAGCAGTCCGGCGGCGATACAGCCCACGACGGACATCACCAGCGGGGCGCTCGAGGTCCAGGCGGAGTCCACGGCCAGTTCGATGCCGAGCGCCATGCAGGCGGCGCCGCCCAGTGCCAGCAGCCATTGGACCCGGTTCGTGGCACGGCCGGTCCAGACGTCGGGGTGCGGGCCGTCCTCGTCCGCGGAGTGGCCGTGGGGGTGGTCCCTCATGTCAACGAGACTACTCAGGTTTCGCTGCGCGGGTATCGCGTCGCGGAGGGTGAGTGCTCACATCGGGGGATCCGCGGTCCGCGAGGGTTCACTGGGACACGGCGGGAGCGGCGGGAGCGACCGTCCGCAGCAGACGGGCCTCGGCGTAGCTCAGGGCGGCCTCGGGCAGCTCGCCCTCACGGCCGTTGAGCAGCACCGTCACCAGGCCGGTGGCCGGTGCGCCGGGAGCCGGCGAGGCCCCGATCCGGCGCAGTGTCTGCGCGGCCACGGCATCGGCGGAGCCGTGCAGGGCGAGCGGCGTGCCGCCGGGTCGCCGCACCGCGGCACGGATGCGTTCCGCGACGAGTTCGTAGTGGGTGCAGCCCAGGACGACGGTGGTCACGTCGTCGGGGGTGAGCTCGGCCGCGGCGCGCACGGCGGTGTCGATGGCCGTCTGGTCGGCGTGCTCCACGGCTTCGGCCAGCCCCCAGCAGGGCACCTCGGTGACCGGCACGCCGTCCGCGAAGTCCTCGATGAGGCCACGCTGGTAGGCGCTGCCCGTGGTCGCCGGGGTCGCCCAGATGGCGACCGGGCCGCCGCCCGCCGCGGCCGGCTTGATCGCCGGGACCGTGCCGACGACCGGGATGCCCGGCTCCAGACGGGCGCGCAGCGCGGGCAGGGAGTGCACGGTCGCCGTGTTGCAGCCGACGATCAGCGCCTCGGGCCCTCGCGCAGCCGCGGCCTCGGCGACGGCGAGCGCGCGTGCGGTGACGTCCTCGGGGGTGCGCGGCCCCCAGGGCATGCCCTCGGGGTCGAAGGAGAGCACGAGATCGGCGTCGGGGCGCAGCCGCCGTACCGCTGCGGTGGCCGCCAGCAGACCGATTCCGGAGTCCATGAGCGCGATCTTCACCCGGTCACGATAGACGATGGGCCCTTGGGGACCGGTCCGGTGGGGCAGACTGCGCGCGTGAGCGCCATCGCGTGGACCGCCGCCGTATCCCTCGCCGCCTGGCTGTGGCTGCTGCTCTGCCAGGGCTTCTTCTGGCGCACCGACGTCCGGCTGCCGCCCCGGCGCGACCCGGAGGCATGGCCGGATGTGTGCGTGGTCGTCCCGGCCCGGGACGAGGCGGCCGTGCTGCCCCTGAGTCTGCCGTCCCTGCTCGCCCAGGACTATCCGGGCCGGGCCGAGGTGTTCCTGGTCGACGACGGCAGTACGGACGGCACCGGGGAGCTGGCCCGGGAGCTGGCCGGGCGCCACGGCGGCCTGCCGCTCACCGTGGACTCGCCCGGCGAACCGCCGGCGGGCTGGACGGGCAAGCTGTGGGCGGTACGGCACGGGATCGGGCTGGCCCGCGCGCGCGACCCCGAGTACCTGCTGCTGACGGACGCGGACATCGCCCACGCTCCGAACAGTCTGCGCGTGCTGGTGGCGGCCGCCCGCGCGGGAGGCTTCGACGTGGTCTCGCAGATGGCCCGGCTGCGCGTGGAGAGCAGGTGGGAGCGGCTGGTGGTGCCCGCCTTCGTCTACTTCTTCGCGCAGCTCTACCCGTTCCGCCGGATCGGCCGCAAGGGGTCGCGTACGGCAGCGGCGGCGGGCGGGTGCGTGCTGCTGCGCGCCGACACGGCGGAGCGGGCGCGGATCCCGGACGCGATCCGGCACGCCGTGATCGACGACGTGGCCCTGGCCCGTGCCGTGAAGGGCGCCGGCGGGCACGTCTGGCTGGGCCTCGCCGACCGGGTGGACAGCGTGCGGCCCTATCCCGGACTGCACGACCTGTGGCGGATGGTCTCCCGCAGCGCGTACGCGCAGCTGCGGCACAACCCGCTGCTGCTGCTCGGTACGGTCGCCGGTCTCACGCTGGTGTACCTCGTCCCCCCGGCGGCGGTCCTGGCCGGCGCGGTCGCGGGCAGCGCGCCGGCGGCCCTGCCGGGCGCGGCGGCCTGGCTGGTGATGACCGCGACGTACCTGCCGATGCTCCGCTACTACCGTGTGCCCCTCCGATTGGCTCCCCTGCTGCCGTTCACCGCGTTCCTCTACCTGCTGATGACGGTCGACTCGGCGGTGCGGCACTACCGGGGGCGCGGAGCGGCCTGGAAGGGCCGCACCTACGCGCGCCCCGGCGCGGTCGCCGACGAGGGGTGACCTCCGGTGCCGGTCACTTGCGGCCGGGTGTCCAGTTCATCCCCCAGCCGTAGGCGCGGTCCACGGTGCGCTGCGGGCTGACCCCGCGCTCCGGGACCAGGTAGCGCGCCTCGCGCTGGACGACGAGGTCGCCGCCCGTGTTGCTGATCAGGGCGAGCGCGCACACCGTCGAGGGAACCGTGCACTCGTCGAGTGAGAAGTCGACCGCGGCGCCGTGCTCGGGCTGGAGGGTGACGGTGGCGTGCAGGTCGGCGAAGGAGGAGGCGCCCTGGTAGATCGTCACGAAGACCAGGATGCGTCGGAAGTCCTGTTTGTGGTCGAGGTTGAGGGTGAGGTTCTCCCCGCTCGCCACGGCTCCCGTGCGGTCGTCGCCGTCGAGGTGGATGTACGGGGGCCGGTTCAGCGAGCCGAAGGCGTTGCCCAGCGCCTGGACGACACCCTTGCGGCCGTCGGCGAGTTCGTAGAGGGCGCACAGGTCGAGGTCGACGTTCCCGCCGCGCCGGCCGCTCCAACCGGGGAGCTCCTTGCGGACCTGCCAGTTGAGGTTGACGCGCAGGGCACCCGAGGTACCGCCCTGCTTGGCCAGGGAGACGGAGGGCGCGGCCTTGGTGAGCGTCACCTTGGACAGGCGTACGGGGGCGGCCGAGGGGGACGGCGGGACGGGCAGCCCCGCCGACGTCGGCGCAGGGGACTGCGGGAAAGGGAGCCCACTGGGCGGCGGCGGAACCGGGCCGGGGGCCGGGGTGGCGGGGAACGGCGGAACCGGGCTCGGGGCCGGCGGGACCGGGCTCGGGGCAGCGGGGGCCGGCGGGTGCGGGGCAGGAGCGGGGGCCGGTGGGGCGGCTCGGGAAACGGGGGGCTGCTGCGCATGCTGCGGCTCGTCCACCGTGATCCCGAAGTCGGTCGCGAGCCCTTCGAGTCCGCTGCCGTATCCCTGTCCCACCGCGCGGAACTTCCAGCCGCCCTGACGGCGGTACAACTCACCGAATACGAAAGCGGTTTCTACGGTGGCGCCGGAGCTGTCGAACCGAGCGGCCACATTCCCGGACGCCGCGTCCCGTACCTCGATGTAGAGACCGGGAACCTGCCCGAAGGTCCCACCGTCGGCGGAGGCCGCGAGGACGATCTGCTCGACCGGGGCCTCCACGCGCGCGAGGTCGACGAAAAGAGTGTCGGTGACCTGGTCGCCGGAGCGCCGCTTGCCCTCGTGCCGGACCGCGCCGGAGGCGTGCGACGGCTGGTTGTAGAAGACGAAGTCCCCGTCGGAGCGCACTTTCCCGGCGACCAGCAGCAGCGCCGACGCGTCCGCGTCGGGCACGCCCGGACCGGAGCGCCAGCCCAATTCGACCCGCAGCGCCGTGGTCGGCACCGGCGTATTGGATCCTTTCGACATTGACATGTCCGCCCCCATCAGTGTCGGCATGCCGGGGGCACCCCGGCGGTCCCAGGTCATCCCTACCCGCACAACCTATTCCCGGGGACAGGGAACGCCCACGAACGGCACAGGAAGATCCCCCGCCAACTGCCGGTAACGGCCCCGGAACTCGGCCTTTACACGATCACGACGCCGATTGCCGTCCTTTTTTGCCGAGTTCGCTCGGATTGGGGATCCGACGTCACTGCCGACACGGAAAACAACCCTCTAATCGGTCTCCCCAACCAGCACATCGTGGGCTTACCTTATGTGCCATGACCTCCCCCCGCTCCACCTATGGCGGCGGCTACTACTCCGCCTCCTTCCCGGACACCCCGATCTACGACTCGCTCGTGGCCGAACGGGGCACCCCGCAGATCGCCCCGATCCGGGTCCCTCCCGCCTACGACACGAGCAGCGGCCTGAACCTGCCTGCCCTGCCGTCGGCGCTGCCCGCCCTCCCGGCAGGCCCCTCCCAGGTCGCCCCGGGCTACGGCTACCCGCAGCAGATGCAGCAGCCCGCCCCGCTGCAGCAGGCGCCCGCCGCGTACATCCCCCAGCAGGCGACGGGCCCGCGCGGCTACCCGGCGCAGCAGCCCCAGCAGCCCCGTCCGATGATGGGCGGCACGGGTTACGAGGCGATGCGCCCGGCGGCTCCGCGCCCCGCGCAGCCCGCTCCGTACCAGGACCCGTACAACAACCAGCAACAGCAGCAGTACCGCGGCTACTGACCGGCACCCCCGGATGCCGGTGCCGGCCGGCACGACGACGTCATGGGGACGCCGGGCCGCGGTTCGTCCACGCTCACCTTGGTCAAGGCGCTCCGGGGCTGCCCGCCCCGGCAGGCCGTCCTGAGACCGTCGGGGCCGGCCGGTGAGCGGCGCCGGGCTCTGATCGACGACGGGGGAAGGGTCGTCAGCCGGCGCGCACAGCCGCGTCCCACCGCCACGCCGCCGAGCTGCTGCCCGGCGGCGGTATTCGTCTGTCCACCTACCGGCGCCCGCCCCTGACACCTGGCACGGACCGGTCCCGGCGCCTGCGGCCGCCCGGTTCACCTCCCGGGGCTCCCCCCGGCACCCCAAGGCCTCCGCCGGACCCCAACGCGTCGACCGCGCAGGGCGATCACACCCACGAGAGGCCCGCCCCGCCAGCGCCGCTGCCGGCCGCATGCCGCCCCGCGGCACGCCAACCCGCAACACCTCCACCGCCCTCGGCCCCTCCTCCACCCGCCTCACACCACGCCCAAGCACCCCCGCCGCTCCCCCGACCGCCTCGCACCACGCCCAAGCACCCTCGGCCCCGCGCGCGCCGCACTCCGCCCCGCCCCACCGCGAGCCCACCGACGCCCCGCCCCACCGGGCGAGCCCCACCGACGGCCCAGCCCACCGCGAGCCCCGCCGGTGACCCGGTCCGAGTGATCTCCGTCGCGACGGGAACCCGGGCCCACGCTCCGGTCGTTGGGCGTCGTGAGAAGTCGGTGAAAGTCCTGCCGGGGGTGATTTCGTTCTCTCTTCGGCAGGGGTCCGCGGGTGAACGGTCCGGGTGGGGTTATCACGGAGCGGGAAGGGGGTGGTGGCCGGTGCGAGCGATCCGCGGCCTGTGGCGCTGGCGGCGCAATCCGCTGCGCCGCTCGACCGACCTGATCGAGGCCTGGGTGGCCCTGGTGACACTGGTGCTGATCGCGGTGGCCGCACCACTGTTGGGCGTGGTCGTGGGCGCCGCCGCCCAGGGCGCCCTCCAGCGGTCCGTCCGCCAGCAGCAGCACGACCGGCACCTCGTCGTGGCCACGGTGGTGCGCAGACTGGGCAGTGCCCCGGTGGAGCCCGATCCCGACACCACCAGCGCCCACGACACCCGCAGCCGGGTCCTCGCCGACTGGACCGGACCGGACGGCAGCCATCGGCACGGCCCGGTCCTCACGACCCTCAAGTCCCCCCACAAGGGCGACCACTTCGACGTCTGGACGGACCCGCACGGCCTCATAACGGCCCGCCCGCTGGACTCCACGACGGCGACGACACACGCCGTGCTGGCCGGCTTCGGCGCCGCCCTGCTCACCGCGGGGCTGGTCGACAGTGCCCGACGGCTGATCGTCTGGCGCATGGTCCGCCGCAGATACGCGCGCTGGGACCAGGCCTGGGACCGGGCGGGTCCGGACTGGGGCAAGGCAGGCACGGGCAGCTGACGGCCTTTTGTCTCTGGTCAACCCACCGCCTCGGCGCACGCTACGGTGGACCGGCCGAAGCGCATTCGGCATCGACCCGCGCGCGAGCGAACCACAGGGGCGAGCACCGTCCGCGGTACCGCCCCGAGACCAGCGAGCGATCTGTACGACGAGGTGGGGGCACGGCAACGCCATGGCACAGGGCACGGTCCAGGTGACGCACACCGGCACATCGCGGTGGCGACGCCGCACGGGTGAGTACCCTTCGCTCGCCGCCGCCCTGGAGGCTGCCGCCGACGGCGACGTCCTCACGGTCGCGCCCGGCACCTACCGCGAGAACCTCGTCGTCCAGCGCGCCGTGACGCTGCGCGGCCCGGAGGGCTCGCCCGGCTCGGTCCGGATCGCGCCCGCGGACGGGGTGCCGCTGACCGTGCGCGCCTCGGCGGTCGTACAGGACCTGCATGTCGAGGGCCAGGACGCGGCGGCACCCGCACTGCTGGTCGAGGAGGGCACGCCCGAGCTGCTGGACGTACGGATCGTCACCCGGTCCGCCGCCGGGATCGAGGTCCGTGGCGGTGCCCGGCCGACCGTGCGGCGGTGCACCGTGGACAACCCGGCCGGCATCGGCATCGCCGTACTCGAAGGCGGCGGCGGGGTGTTCGAGGAGTGCGAGGTGGTGGCGGCCGGCCAGGCGGGCGTGGCGGTGCGCGGCGGCGGCCACCCGCGGCTGGACCGCTGCCGGATCCACCACGCCTCGGGCACCGGTGTGACGGCCACCGGGGAGGGCTCCGCGCTGGAGGCGGTGGGGTGCGAGATCTACGAGGTGCGCGGCTCCGGCGTGCAGGTCACCGCGCGGGCCACGGCGCATCTGACCGACTGCGACGTGCACCGCACCACCGGCGACGGCGTCACGCTCGACACCGACGCGGTGCTCACCCTCGCCGACTGCCGTATCCACGACATCCCGGAGAACGCGGTCGACCTGCGTTCGCGTTCGGTGCTGACGCTGACCCGCACGACGGTGCGTCAGTTCGGTCGCAACGGGCTGTCGGTCTGGGACCCCGGGACCCGTGTCGACGCCAACCAGTGCGAGATCTTCGACAGCACCGGTGACTACCCCGCGGTGTGGGTGAGCGACGGCGCCACCGCCGTCCTGGACTCCTGCCGGGTGCACGACGTGCCGGACGCACTGTTCGTGCTGGACCGCGGGTCCCGCGCGGACGTCGTCGACAGCGACCTGTCGCAGGTGCGCAACACGGCGGTGTCGGTGAGCGACGGGGCGACCGCGCAGCTGGACGACTGCCGGATCCGGGACGCGGCCACCGGTGCCTGGTTCCGCGACCACGGCAGCGGCGGCACCCTCAACAACTGCACGGTGGACGGCACCCAGACCGGGGTGATCGTCACCAAGGGCGCCGATCCCACCATCGAGCGGTGCTCGGTGGACTCCCCCGCGGAGGCCGGCTTCTACGTGTCGGCGGGCGGCCGGGGCTCCTTCCTGAACTGCCGGGTCACGGGCAGCGGCGGCTACGGCTTCCACGTGATCGACGGCTGCCGTACGACACTGCGCAAGTGCCGCACGGAGCGGTGCGCGCGCGGGGGTTACGAGTTCGCGGAGGGCGGAGCGGACGCGGACCCGGGCACCGGACCCGTGGTCGAGGACTGCACCAGCGACGAGAGCGGCAGCCTGCGGCCGTCCACCGCGCGGGAGACGGCCGTGCAGACGTCGTACCAGTCCCCCGGCCTGCTGGGGGCGATCCCCGGTCAGCGCAGCACCGAGCAGGAACCCCTGCTCACCCCGGCGGCCCCCGAGGAGCCGGCCCGGACCTCCACGGCCGTGCTGGGTGAACTCGACGCGCTGGTCGGGCTGGACAGCGTCAAGCGCGAGGTGCGGGCGCTCACCGACATGATCGAGGTCGGCCGCCGGCGCCAGCAGGCCGGGCTGAAGGCCGCGTCGGTCAAGCGGCACCTGGTCTTCACGGGCTCCCCCGGCACCGGGAAGACCACGGTCGCCCGGCTCTACGGTGAGATCCTCGCCTCCCTCGGCGTGCTGGAGAAGGGTCATCTGGTCGAGGTGTCCCGGGTCGACCTGGTCGGCGAGCACATCGGTTCCACGGCGATCCGCACCCAGGAGGCGTTCCAGCGGGCGCACGGCGGTGTGCTGTTCATCGACGAGGCGTACGCCCTGTCGCCGGAGGACGCCGGGCGGGACTTCGGCAAGGAGGCCATCGACACGCTGGTGAAGCTGATGGAGGACCACCGGGACTCGGTGGTGGTGATCGTCGCGGGGTACACCGAGGAGATGGAGCGCTTCCTCTCGGTCAACCCCGGTGTGGCGTCGCGTTTCTCCCGGACCATCACCTTCAGCGACTACGGCCCGGAGGAGCTGCTGCGGATCGTGGGGCAGCAGGCCGACGAGCACGAGTACCGGCTGGCGCCGGGTGCGTCCGAGGCGCTGCTGAAGTACTTCACGGCGATCCCGAAGGGCCCCGCGTTCGGCAACGGCCGTACCGCGCGGGGGACCTTCGAGGCGATGGTGGAACGGCACGCGAGCCGAGTGGCCCAGCTCGCCGACCCGACCACCGACGACCTGACCCTGCTGTACGCCGAGGACCTGCCCGAACTCGCCTGATCACGCGGTCGGCCGCGGTCCGGGCAGGTCCGGGCGCAGGCGCGCCAGCAGCCGTTCCCGTTCCTCGGCGAAGGCCGGGTCGGCCTGGTAGTCGGAGTGCCCCAGGATGGGGGCGGGGAGCGGATGGCCCGGCGTGCGTCCGTAGGCGAGGGGGTCCTTGAGGGGCGGGTGGTCGACCTCGGGGCCGTCGCCGCCCGCGATCCGGACGGGGCCGCCGATGGGGTCGGTGGGCCGGTAGAGGTTGCGCCAGCAGGCGACGTCGCGGTGCAGGGCGCCCAGCTGGGCCGGGCCGAAGTGGGCCGGGAACCAGCGGCCGTACAACCGCTCCAGTGGGGAACCGTACGTCAGCAGCGCGACCCGCGCGCGTACCGGCGGGGTCAGCTGCCAGGCCGCGGCGGCCGCGAGGACGCTGCCCTGGGAGTGGCCGGAGAGGACCAGCCGGCCGCCGGTGCGGCGGGTCCAGGTGTCCATCCGCCAGGTCAGGTCGGGCACCGCGCGCTCGGCGTAGCAGGGCGGGGCGAAGGGGTGGGCGGCGCGCGGCCAGAAGGTGCCGACGTCCCAGAGGATGCCGATGGTGCGCCGGGCGGCGGCGTCCTTGTAGGCGCGCCGGCCCCAGGTGACGAAGAGTATGAAGCCGAGCCCCACCAGCCAGGAGCCGAGCGCCTGTGAGGCCTCGGCCGCGCCGTGCACCGGCGCGTACGTGCGGTCGGCGGCCCCGTCCGGTGTCTTCCCGGTGGCCAGGGCGCCCGCCAGCGCCCCGGCGCCCAGCACCAGCGTGGTCGCGCACAGCACGGTGACCACGAACGGCGTCCGGTCGGTGAGGACGGCCATGGCCCGGACCCGGGCGATCCGGCGGGTGCGCGCGATGTCCTCCGGTTCCCCGGGATGCTCCCGGTCCACGGCGGTCCGGTCGGCGCGGCTGAGCCGTGACGTGCGCCAGGACAGCCAGGCGACGGCGGCGAGGAGCACCACGAGGACCGGCGGAATCACCGAGGCCTGCCAGGTCAGCAGCACCGGCGGGCCGGGGATGGAGGCGCCCGTGCCGTCCAGCCAGTCGGCGACCCGCTGTGCGACCCCGCCCGACATCACCCCGCCCAGCGCGCAGGCCAGCAGCGCGACCGCGGGGCCGCCCAGGCCGCGCATCGCGGCGCGCGGATCGGGGAGCCTGCGGTACAGGTCGAGGGCGACCAGGCCGAGGGCGACCACCAGCGCGCCCTGGGCCAGGGCCAGGCCGCCGAAGGTGGTGTCCCCGGCGAGCCGCCCCGCCGAACGCCATCCCGGCCGGGACCAGGCGGCGTACAGGGTGACCAGCACCAGCAGGGTGAGCGCGACCAGGGGCAGGCGTCGTACGAGATGCCGGTCGAGTTCCTGGTCGGGGAGGTCCTCGGTGCGGCCCCGGCGGCAGACCACCCACACCACGGCCACCGCGCCGGCGACCAGCGCGCCGGTCAGCAGCCGGCCGAGCGCGTCCAGTACGGCGGCTCCGCCCGGCCGGCGGTCGAAGGCGGCCGCCGGTGCGAGGACGGCGGCGGCGACGGTGAGCAGGCCGGCGGCGGTGTGGGCGGCGCGCAGCCGGGCGACCAGCCGGCGCCCGTACCAGAAGCCGGGGCTGCCCAGCGAGGTGTGACCGGGTTCGGCGTCGAGGGTCATGGGCCGGGTGGACTCGTAGGCGCTCCAGGTGCGGTGCGAGAGGTACCAGAGCAGGACGGTCAGCGCGGTGGGCGCCAGGGCGGCCAGGGCGAGCCGCCGGCCCGGGACGCTCCACCAGCCGCCGTGCGAACCGGCCGGGGAGAGGAAACCCAGCCAGGAGTGCCGGCGGGCGCAGGCCGTGACCCCCGCGCACTGCCAGGCGGTGAGGTCGAGGGCCACCTCGCAGGCGGCGGCGACGAACAGCACCGTGAGGGTGAGCCCGGCGAGGCGGACCAGCAGGCCGTAGAAGCGGACGGTACGCGGCCGGTCCTGGGCGGCGGGGCGCATCCAGTGGGCGAGGTTGACCACCATGAACGGCAGGAGCAGGAGCCACAGGGCGCGGGAGGCGTTGCCGGAGGTCAGGTTGCACCAGACGTAGGCCTCCGGCACCGGGCGGTCGCGGTAGTCGCCGGGCCGGGACTCGGCGTCGACGTCCTCGGCGCGGCGGAAGACGGCGGCGGTGCCGTCGCCGGTGATCCGGACCGTGCGCGGATCGTCGAGCATCTTGCCGGGCGTCGTACCGCCGACGCCGTGCACGAGCAGTTCCAGGTCGATCTCCGGTAAGCCGGCCGGGGCCGTGCCGGCCCGGCGGGCGGGCGCGGGATCCTTCGCTGTCGGCCGCCCGGCGGGACCGCCGGCGGTGCGTTCTGGCGCGCGTTCCACTCTTCTCGCACTTCCCCCGTGCCGAGCCGATGATCTGTGTCGGTGCGCGTTCCAGGATCTCCGATCCCGGTGTGACGCACACCACTTCTTACGGAATCTCCCCGTTGTGTGTGACACCTGGTGCAACACGTGGTGACCGAATGACATGTGCGCAGCGACACAGGGAGTGGCGCAACCGGTGTGGTCCCGTGAAAGGATGGGGCGCCCGCGCACCGGAACCGAACGGAATCGCCTGGTCGGAGCTGGTACGCCGGACATGTCGGACGGTTGAGGCGAGAGGACCGGAGCGTACGTGAGTGAGAACCAGAACCTCCTCGCGGAGCAGCGCCGCGCCCTGATCCTGGACGAGGTCCGGCGCCGGGGCGGCGTACGGGTCAACGAGCTGACCCGCAAGCTCGGCGTCTCGGACATGACCGTGCGCCGGGACCTGGACGCGCTGGCCCGCCAGGGCGTGCTGGAGAAGGTGCACGGCGGCGCGGTGCCGGTGGTCGAGGCGAGTACGCACGAGCCGGGGTTCGAGGCCAAGTCGGGCCTGGAGCTCACGGCCAAGGAGGACATCGCCCGGGCCGCCGCCGAACTGGTCGTGCCGGGGACGGCGATCGCGCTGTCCGGCGGCACCACGACGTACGCGCTGGCCCACCAGCTCCTGGAGGTCCCCGACCTGACCGTGGTGACGAACTCGGTGCGGGTCGCGGACGTCTTCCACGCCGCGCAGCGGGTCTCCGGACAGCGGCAGGGCGCGGCGACCGTGGTCCTGACCGGCGGGGTGCGCACCCCGTCGGACTCGCTGGTGGGGCCGGTGGCCGACCAGGCGATCGCCGCGCTCCACTTCGACCTGCTGTTCCTCGGCGTGCACGGCATATCGGTGGAGGCGGGGCTGTCCACGCCGAACCTGGCCGAGGCGGAGACCAACCGCCGGCTGGTGCAGTCGGCGCGCCGGGTCGTGGTGGTCTCCGACCACACCAAGTGGGGCACGGTGGGACTGAGTTCGTTCGCCAAGCTGGAGCAGGTCGACACGCTGGTCACGGATGCCGGGCTGCCCGCGGACGCGCGCGCGGAGATCTCCGAGCATCTGCGCCGGCTGGTGGTCGCGGGCGAGACGGAGGACTGACCACCGGACGGGCAGACATCTGACGGTACGCCAGTTATCGTGACGGGTCCGGTCAACCGCCTTCCCGGTCAAGGGGGTTCACGCCCATGCCGCGTCGTCTGCGCCCCGTGGGGCTCGACTTCGTCGAGACCGCGCCCGTACGCCTGGTGTTCGCCCGGGAGATGTCCGCGCCGCCCGACCGGGTCTTCCAGGCGCTCAACGACGACGTACCCGGCTGGGCGGAGTGGTTCGCCGCGGTGACGCACGCCGAGTCCGTGGACGACGGCGCCGGCCGTGCCATCCGGCTCAAGGGCGGCGGCCGCTTCCGGGAGACGGTCATCGCGGCCGAGAAGCCGGAGGTGTACGCCTACCGGGTCGACCTGACCAACGTGCCGGGCGCCCACGCCATGGCCGAGGAGTGGCGGCTCACCCCGTCCGGCGCCGGCACCCGCGTGCGGTGGACCTTCGCCGTGGACGGCACGGCGCCGTTCCGGCTCGCGGTCCGGGCGGCACGCGCGGGCCTGGGCCGGGCGTTCCGGGACGCGGTCACCACACTGGACCACCGGCTTTCGGAGACCGACCGACCCTCAACCGACCGACCCTCAACCGACTGACCCTCAACCGACTGACTCTCAACCGACTGACTCTCGACCGACTGACCCTCAGTCGGGCCAGACCCCTGTACGCAGCAGCGACTCGATCGCCGTCGTGTACGGCGTGAGGTCCAGCCCCTGTTCCGCCACCCACGCGTCCGAGTAGTACTTGTCCAGATAGCGGTCCCCCGGATCGCACAACAACGTCACCACGCTGCCGGTGCGCCCCTGCGCCACCATCTCGGAGACGATCTTCAGCGCGCTCCACAGGCCGGTGCCGGTGGAGCCACCCGCCCGACGGCCGATCGTCCGCTCCAGTGCCCGTACCGCGGCCACGCTCGCCGCGTCCGGCACCTTCATCATCCGGTCGATGGCGCCCGGGACGAAGCTCGGCTCCATGCGCGGCCGGCCGATGCCCTCGATCCGGGAGCCGCAGTCACAGGTGACGTCCGGATCATCGGTGGTCCAGCCCTCGAAGAAACAGGAGTTCTCGGGGTCGGCGACACAGACGCGGGTGTCGCGCTGGGTGTAGTGGACATAGCGCGCGAGCGTCGCCGAGGTACCGCCGGTGCCCGCCGTGGCGACGATCCACGCCGGTTCCGGGAACCTCTCCAACTCCAGCTGGCGGAAGATGGATTCGGCGATGTTGTTGTTGCCGCGCCAGTCCGTGGCCCGCTCGGCGTAGGTGAACTGGTCCATGTAGTGGCCGCCGGTCTCCGCCGCCAGACGTGCGGACTCCTCGTACATCTTCCGGGAGTCGTCCACGAAGTGGCACTGCCCGCCGTGGAATTCGATGAGCCTGCACTTCTCGGCGCTGGTCGTGCGTGGCATGACGGCGATGAAGGGCACGCCGATCAGCTTGGCGAAGTACGCCTCGGAGACGGCCGTCGAGCCGCTGGACGCCTCGATCACGGGGCGGCCCGGCCGGATCCAGCCGTTGCACAGGCCGTACAGGAAGAGGGAGCGGGCCAGCCGGTGCTTGAGGCTGCCGGTGGGATGGGTCGACTCGTCCTTGAGGTAGAGGTCGATGCCCCACGCCTCGGGCAGCGGGAAGCGCAGCAAGTGGGTGTCCGCCGAACGGTTCGCGTCCGCCTGGACCTTGCGGACGGCCTCTTTCAGCCAGTCACGGTAGGCGGGGTCACTGCGGTCGGCGTCGAGGGTGGCGCCGGTCCGGATCTGCTGGGTGGTGCTCACGACAGGGCTCCTCACACGTCGCGCCGACGACGCCCTAACGCGGCCGACGCATCGATCATAGACATCTTCCACACGCTTCTCACCTGCATAAACGCATCTTTGGGCGACCCAAAGGCACCCCTGGGGAACACCCGGGGGCAAGCCGGAGGGCGAGCGGGACGCACGCGGGAGACGTGGCGCGATCTTTTCGGGGGGCGCATTGCGCCGAGTGCTCCGAGCGCCCCCGGCCCGGCGGTCCGTGCGTACTGGTGCTCCTCGCCGGGGGCGGGCAGACTGCGACCCGACGGGACGAACGTCCCGAACGGGGGCGCACACTGGATCACGACACGAGCCGGAGCAGGCCGGCCGGGGCCACCAGCCGCCGGGCCGGCCACCGAGGCAGTCGAAGGGGCGGGGCACGATGGCGGAGCCGGAGTTCACGGCGACGGGCGTACGGATCGACAAGCGGCTGCGTTCGCTCACCCGGGCCGGACAGGTCCGGATAAGGGACGGCAGGCTGCAGCTGCTGACGAGTTACGGCAGCGAGATCGACAGCGCGCCCGTGCAGGCGGTACGAGCCTCCAAGCCGTGGTTCGCGTCGGAGGACCGGGCCCTGGCCGACCTCAACGGCCAGCGCTACTCACTCACCCTGGGTGACCACGACCCGGCGCCGGGCGAGCCCGGGCCACCCGCCGCGCGCCGCTTCATCGAAGCGGTACGACGGGCCGCGGGACGGGACCGCTGACCACGGCGAGTTGCGGGACCGTACGCGCTGGGTCACGCTTGTCACACGTCACTCTGGGTCTACCGGCGATAACGCTGCGAACCAGCCCGCCGGCCACGACAGCAGGCGGCCCCGTGGACGGCGCCTCGCTGGATCCGTTCTCCCGTGTTCTTCCGGACCTCACGTCGGGGAGTCGCAGCCGTGATCAAACACCCAAGCAGACACTGCTCGGTGGAGCTCCAAGCCTTGCCCTCGCGGATCGGTCAGGTCCGCAGAATCGTATCTGCGCAATTGCGCTACTGGCGTCTCGACCCGCTCATCGACCGGGCCGCGCTCGGTGTGACCGAGCTGCTCACCAACGTCCACCGGCACGCCCAGCCGGACAAGAACTGCACCGTGGAGATCGAGCTCCAGCTCGACCGGCTCACGGTGTCGGTGCGCGACCACGATCCGCGCCTCCCCGTGGTCGGGGAAGGCACGGCCGCCGCACCCATGGCCACCTGCGGCCGGGGGCTGGCGATGGTCGCCGCGGTCAGCGAGAGCTGGGGGGTGCGGCCGCACGACGACGGCAAGGTCGTGTGGTTCACCTTGCCGGCGCCGACGGCCACCGCGCAGGCGACCCGGCCGCCGCACCGTGCGGCCGAACCGGTGCCCCGCAGGATCGTGGAGGCGGAACCCGCGACCGCGGGCATGCCGACCCCGGCCCACGCGATGGCCGGCTCCCCGGCCGCCGCACACGCGAGCGCCGGATCCCCCGCCGCCGTACACGCGACCACCGGCCCCCCGGTGGCCGCCGGGGCTTCCGCGCCCGCTGCCACGCACACGGCCACCGGTGTCTCCGCTGCCGGACATGCTCCCGCCCGCTCGGCTGTCGTCAGTTGAGCGGGCGGTGAGGCTTCTCGCCGGGGTGCCGCTGCGCGGCTACTCCACGGCGACGGCCCGCAGGACGTCCAGGCGCGCCGCCCGGCGGGCCGGGCGCAGGGCCGCGAGGGCGCCCGCCGCCAGTCCGACCAGCGCCACGACCGCCAGTCGGACCGGCGGGACGGCGAAGGCGAACGCGGTGTCGCTCGCGCCGTCCGACGATGCCCTGACCAGGACCCAGCCGAGGAAGGCACCGAGGCCGATACCGCCGGCGGTGCCGAAGGCGGCGACCAGGACCGACTCCCAGCGGACCATCGCGCGCAGCTGGGCGCGGGTCTGGCCGACCGCCCGCAACAGGCCGAGTTCGCGGGTGCGTTCGTGGACGGCCAGGGTCAGGGTGTTGGCGATGCCGAGCAGCGCGATGAGGACGGCCAGGGCCAGGAGCGCGTAGACGAGGGTCAGCATCATGTCGATGCCGCCCGCCGAGGACCGCGCGTACTCGTCCCGGGTCTGCACCTGGGGGTCGCCGTACCGCGCGGTCACCGCGGCGACCGCCGCCCGGCCCGCGGTCGTGCCCACGCCGGGCTTCAGGGTGACGGCCACCAGGGTGTCGGAGTCCTGGATCGCGTGCGGAGCCCAGGCCGCTCGGGTGATGACGTAGTCGCCGGCGAGTTCGGACCGCCCGTACACCGCGCGGACGGTGAAGTCCTGCCGCCTGCCGTCGGTGAACGTGAGGCGGGCGGTGCCGCCGGGACGCAGGTGCTGCCGGTCGGCCTCCGTCCGGGTGACGGCGATGCCGTCGGCGCCGAGCCCGGTGAGGGAGCCCTGGACGGTGCCGAGGTCGAAGGTGCGGGCCAGGGCCGCCGGATCGGTCACCGTCAACGCCCGGCCCCTGCCGTCGACTTCGGCGACGCCCCGGCCGAGTCCGACGGCGGTGTCCACCTCGGGCAGCCGCTGGACCGCCGGCGCCAGGCGAGGGCTGAGTCCGCTGCCGCCCGCGCCGTAGGACGGGTTGCTGACGGCGAGGTCCCCCGCGAAGGACCGGGAGACGGTCTGGTCCATCGTGGCTTTCAGGGACGCGCCTAACACCGTGAACAGCGAGACGACGGCGACGCCGATCATCAGCGCGCTCGCGGTGGCGGCGGTCCGCCCGGGGTTGCGCAGTGCGTTGCGCCGGGCGAGGGCGCCGGTCACGCCGCGCAGCCGGTCCAGCGGTCCGCCGAGGAACCGTACGGCGGTGGTGGCGGCGACCGGGCCGAGGACGACGAAGGCGACCAGGGCCAGCAGGGCGCCGAGGCCCGCCGTCCAGACGGACGCCGTGGCCAGGACGCCGGTCAGGGCGAGGGCGACGGCCAGGGCGCCGAGGCCCGCTCCGGCGACGGCGCGGCGGCCGGAGGCGCCCGAGGAGTCGACGGCGGTCTCGCGCAGGGCGGCCAGCGGGGCGGTGCGGCCGGCGCGGACGGCGGGCAGCAGGGCGGAGCCGAGGCAGACCACGACACCGACCGCGAACGGCAGGGTCATCGAGAGTGTCCTGACGACCAGGCCCCCGCCGGGGAAGGGGAAGCCGATCGCCGGGAAGAGGATTTGCAGCCCGGCGGCGATGCCGGCACCGCCGGCGAGTCCGGCCGCGGACGCCGTCAGGGCCACCGCGCCCGCCTCGGCCAGGGTCGCCGCGGTCACCTGCCGGCGGGACGCCCCGAGCGCGCGCAGCAGGGCGTTCTCGCGGGTGCGCTGGGCGACGACGATCGCGAAGGTGTTGTGGATGGAGAAGGTCGCGACGAGCAGGGCGACCCCGGAGAAGACGAGCAGGAAGGTGGTGAAGACGGTCAGGAACTGCCCGGAGATCATGTCGGTGTTCTCCTGCGCCGACTCCTGGCCGGTGATCGCCTCCACTCCCCTGGGCAGCACCGGAGTCAGGCGTCGGACCAGTTCCCGCTGCCCGACCCCGGGGGCGGCCCGCACCAGGATGCCCGCCGCCTCGCCCGGCTTCGCGGTGAGGTACTTCTCGGCGTCGGCGCGGGTCATCCCGGTGAAGGTCACCTGTGCCATGCCGTCCTCGCCGCCGAAGGTCGCGAGGCCGACGACGGTCACCCTGACGGGGTCGGGGGTACGCAGCACGGTCGTGTCGCCGATCTTCAGGCCGCCTCTTCTCGCGGCGCCCCGGTTGACCACGACCTCCCCGGACCTGACGGGGGCGCGCCCTTCGGCGAGCCGGTAGGAGTTGAGCTCCGGGTCGGTGATCCAGTTGCCGGCCAGGGTGGGCGGGCCCTTGCCGCCGATGGGCTCGCCGTCGGCGCCGACCAGTTGGCCGGCGCCCCGGATGTCCGGGACGGCGGCGGCGACGCCGGGTACCCGCTGGACGGTCCTCACCAGGGACGTGCGGACCGGCTGTCGTACGCCCTGGGCCTCGCCCGGGGTGGTGATGGCGTCGGCTCCGCGCACCACGGCGTCCGTGCCGGCGGCGGCCTCGCCGAACATCGAGCCGAAGCTCGCCCGCAACGTGTCCCCCATGACCATGGTCCCGGCCAGGAAGGCGACCCCGAGGAAGACCGCGAGGAACGTGCCCGCGAACCGGCGCCGGTGTGCGCGCAGGGAGGACAGGGTGAGCCGTACGGAGGCGTTCACGACCGCACCTCGAAGGCCTTCAGCCGGTCCAGCACCCGGTCGGCGGTCGGGGACTCCATGCGGTCCACCAGGCGTCCGTCGGCGAGGAAGACGACCTCGTCGGCGTGGGCGGCGGCCACCGGGTCGTGGGTGACCATCACGACCGTGCGGCCCGTCTCGCGTACCGCGTCACCGAGCAGACCGAGGACCTCCGCGCCGGAGCGGGAGTCCAGGTTGCCGGTCGGCTCGTCGGCGAAGACGACCTCGGGGCGGCCCGCGAACGCCCGTGCCACGGCGACGCGTTGCTGCTGTCCGCCGGAGAGCTCGGCGGGCCGGTGGCGCAGCCGGTCGCGCAGCCCCACGACGTCGACGAGCGCGTCGATCCACTCCGGGTCGCCGCCGATGCCCGCCAGGTCCAGCGGCAGGGTGATGTTCTCCGCCACGGTCAGTGTCGGCACCAGGTTGAACGCCTGGAAGACGAAGCCGATCCGGTCGCGGCGCAGCAGCGTCAGCCGCCGGTCGTCGAGCGGGCCCAGTTCGGTGTCGCCGATGTACGCGGCGCCCGAGGTGAGGGTGTCGAGACCGGCCGCGCAGTGCATCAGGGTGGACTTCCCGGAACCGGAAGGACCCATGATCGCCGTGAAACGGCCCACCGGGAACGCCAGGTCCACGCCGTCGAGGGCGTGGACGGCGGTGTCGCCGCCGCCGTACACCTTCACGGCACCCACCACCCGGGCGGCGGCCCGCACCTCGGTCGTCGTGGTCATGCGGCACCGTCCTTGCCGATACGGCCGAAGTGCTCCTCGAGGACGGACAGCCTGCGCCAGTACTCGTCCTCGTCGATCTCGCCGGAGGCGAAGCGGCGGCCGAGGACCGCGAGCGGCGAGTCACCGGACGGCCGCCCGGTGTCCGCCGGGAGCCAGGGTGCGCGGCGCCCGCGCCAGCCGGTGCGGCGCAGGAAGGTGACGGCGCCGATCACGACGGCCGCCCAGATCAGCGGGAAGAACAGGATCCACGGGCCGGGTCCGCCGTCCCAGTTCGCCAGGGTCTGCATGTCGGTTCGACTCCTCCGTCGGCAGGTCTCGTGCGATGCCTAGAGCCTGTGTCCGGAGAGGGGTCCGGGTCGTCGTGCGGCCGACGACAGTGGCCGTACGTCGCGGGGAGTACGCGGCGGCGGCCGCTCTGCTCCCGGAGGGTCTGGCGTTCTGTAACTACTAGTATGTACAGTCCTCGTGTGAGCACGTCGGAGCGGTTGATCGAGGCCACGCGTGAGCTGCTGTGGGAACGCGGATACGTCGGCACCAGCCCCAGGTCGATCCTGGAGCGCGCCGACGCGGGCCAGGGCAGCATGTACCACCACTTCAGGGGCAAGCCCGAGCTGGCGCTGGCCGCGATCCGGCGCACCGCCGAGGAGTTGCTGGCTTCCGCCGAGGGCCTGCTCACCGGGCCCGGCACGCCGTACGAGCGGATCGAGGCGTATCTGCGGCGCGAACGCGACGTGTTGCGCGGCTGCCCCGTCGGGCGGCTGACCATGGACCCGGAGGTCATCGCCAGCGACGAACTGCGGGCACCGGTCGACCGGACGCTCGACCGGATCCGGGAGCTGATCGCCGGGATCGTCGAAGAGGGCAAGGCGCAAGGGCAGTTCGGGCCCCAGGTGGACGGCGGGGAGATCGCCGCGACCGTCCTCGCCACCGTCCAGGGCGGTTACGTCCTGGCCCGTGCCTCCGGTTCACCGGCCGCTTTCGACGCCGGGGTGCGCGGACTGCTGTCCCTGCTGAGGAGTTGACGTCACGACCACCGAGAGGAAGCCCCCGGTATGCACGCCCTGCAGTACGAGTTGACCCTCCCGGCCGACTACGACACCGGTATCGTCCGCGACCGGGTGGCCCGCGTCGGGCATCTGCTCGACGACTGGGACGGCCTCGGCATCAAGGCGTACCTGCTGCGCGAGCGCGGTGTGCACGGCTCGCCGGTCAACCAGTACGCGCCGTTCTACCTCTGGAACACCGTGGAGGGCATGAACCGCTTCCTGTGGGGAGGCCCCTTCCAGGGACTCGTGAACGACTTCGGGCGGCCCGCGGCCCGGCAGTGGACGGGGCTCGGGTACGAGGAGGGCACGGCGGCCGGCGCACCGGCGGCGTTCGCGGTACGGCGGCGCGAACCCGTGCCCGACGGGGTCGAGTTCGCCGAGCTGATGGCGGACGTGGTGCGGCAGACACGGCGGACCGCGGACGAGGACGGCGCCGTGCTGGCGGCGGCCGCCGTGGACCCGGGCCGCTGGGAGCTGGTCCGCTTCTCGCTCTGGGCACACGACGCTCCGAAGGCCGAGGGGGACGTGTTCCAGGTGCTGCACCTGTCGGCACCCGGCCGGCACCGGCTGCCACCAGGCCGGCAGTGGTGAGCGGCGGCTACCGCAACGCCGCCAGCGGGTCGTCCAGCACCGGCTGCCAGGCCAACTCGGCAGCCCCGACCAGGCTGTTGTGGCTGAGCGTGCACGGCAGGATCGGCACGCTGCCGCTCTGCCCCCACAGACTGCGGTCGGCGACGACCGCGCGCAGCCGCTCGGGGTCGGCGTCCAGCAGGGTGCGGTGCAGGCCGCCGAGGATGATGCGGTCGGGGTTGAGGATGTTGACCAGTCCGGCCAGACCCAGACCGAGACGGTCGATCAGGGCCTCCGCAGCCCCGCGGACGGTGGGGTCGCCGTAGTGGCCGCGGACCAGGTCCTCGGCCTGCCGCAGCAGCGACACCTCGGGTCCGGGCTCGCGGCCCGCCTCGATGAGCAGGGCGAGGGGATCCGCCTCGACGTCCAGACAGCCCCGGCTGCCGCAGTGGCAGGGGCGCCCCTCGGGGTTGACGGTGAGGTGGCCGACCTCCAGGGCCAGTCCCGAACTGCCGGTGTGCAGACGGCCGTCCAGGACCAGCGCGCCGCCGACTCCGCGGTGGCCGGTGGCCACGCACAGCAGGTCCCGGGCGCCGCGGCCCGCGCCGTGCCGGTGCTCGGCGAGCGCGGCGAGGTTCACGTCGTTGCCCGCGAAAGCCGGGCCGGTGATGCCGGCCGCGCGCACGCACTCCGCGAAGATCCGGCGTACCGGGGCGCCCACCGGCCAGGCCAGGTGCAGGGGGTTGAGGGCCAGGCCCTCCGGTTCGGCGACCGCGGACGGCACGGCGAGCCCGGCGCCGACACAGCGCAGACCGGTGCTCCGCAGCAGTCCTGCACCGGCCTCGACGACCGAGCCGAGCACCTTCGCCGGGTCGGCGTCGACCGTCTCGCAGCCGGGGGCGGTGGCGACGATACGGCCGCCCAGACCGACGAGCGCCGCGCGGAAACCGTCGGCGTGCACCTGGGCGGCGAGCGCGACGGGGCCGTGCTCGGCGACCTCCAGCCGGTGCGAGGGGCGGCCCTGGGAACCGGCGGCGGCACCGGGGTGGGCGTCGACCCTGATCAGGCCGAGCGCCTCCAGTTCGGCGGCGACGGCGCCGGCGGTGGCCCGGGTGACGCCGAGTTCCGCGGTCAGGACGGCGCGGGTGGGGGCGCGGCCGGTGTGCACGAGTTCCAGGGCGGGGCCGAGTGCGCCGCGTCCTCTGTCCAACCGGGGTTTCGAGGTTCCGTTCCCCGTCGGGCCGGGGGACACCTTGCCGCTCATGAGAGGGAGTCTGCCATGATCCTCCGGAGGGTCCGCCTCCCAGGTGCGGCGCCGTCCGGGCTGGTCGCGCAGTTCTCCGCGCCCCTTTGGGGCGCTTCTCAGCTGAGGCCGGTCAAAAACCGCTCACTCTCAGCGTGACGTTCAGACGCCCGGTCAGGCCCAGGTCCGCCGGTGCCGTGCCCGGATACACCTTCGGCACCCCGTGAAAGGCGAGCCGTGACTCGCCCCCGAACACGAACAGGTCCCCCGACCGCAGCTCCACGTCCGTGTACGGCTTGCCCCTGCTCTCCACGTTGCCGAAGCGGAAGACGCACCTGTCCCCCAGACTCAGCGACACCACCGGCGCGTTCGAGCGTTCGTCGGCGTCCCGGTGCATGCCCATGCGGGCGTCCGCGTCATAGAAGTTGATCAGTGCGATGTCGTACGACAATCCGCCGACCGCCGCCGGACCCAGCGCGTCGGTGACCGCGCCGCGGGCCAGTTCGTCGAGCCAGGCCGGGAACGGCTTGACCGGGCTGCCGTCGCCGTCGACGACCGTGCGGGCATAGGCGTACGGGTGCCAGTGCCAGCCCAGGCAGACCTGGCGGGCGGTCATGGTGCCGCCACCGGGTGTGCGGACCGTGCGCAGTCCTGCGGGCGGCCGGGCCCAGTCACGGCAGGCGGCGAGGAGCTCACGCTGACGCTCCGCGCTCAGCCAGTCCGGGACGTGCACGGCGCCCGGCGCGACCTGGGCGCACGCCCTCGGGAACAGCTCGTCCTCCATGCCCCCATCCTGCCCGACCCGGCCTGAGCTGGGGTTCCGCTAGCCTGGACGCACGATGAGCGACCGTATGACGACTCCGTGGGGCGAGGTCGAGCTGTCCCGCTTCCCCGAGGACCCGCGCGACCGGCTGCGTGCCTGGGACGCCTCCGACGCGTATCTGCTCCGGTATCTCGACCGGGAGCGGGTCCGCACGGACGGCACGGTCGTGGTGCTCGGCGACCGCTGGGGCGCGCTGGTCACGGCGCTGGCGGAGCACCGGCCGGTGCAGATCACCGACTCGTACCTGAGTCAGGAGGCGACCCGCGTGAACCTGGCGCGGGCGGGTGTCGAGCCGGGTGCCGTGCGGCTGCTCACCACCCAGGACCCGCCGCCGGACCGGGTGGACGTGCTGTTGGTGCGGGTGCCGAAGAGCCTGGCGCTGCTCGAGGACCAGCTGCTGCGGCTGGCGCCCGCCGTGCACGCGGGCACGGTCGTGATCGGCACCGGCATGGTGAAGGAGATCCACACCTCGACGCTCCGGTTGTTCGAGCGGATCCTCGGGCCGACCAGGACCTCGCTCGCCGAGCAGAAGGCCCGGCTGATCCACTGCACCCCGGACCCGTCGCTGAAGCGCCCGGAGAATCCGTGGCCGTACAGCTACGCGCTGCCCGACGGCGTCGGCGCGGTCTCCGGGCGTACGGTCGTCAACCACGCCGGGGTGTTCTGCGCCGACCGGCTCGACATCGGCACGCGGTTCTTCCTGGGGCATCTGCCGGAGCGCGGCCGGCGCTTCGTGGACCTGGGGTGCGGCAACGGGGTCGTCGGAACGGCGGTGGCGCTGGCCGATCCGACGGCCGAGGTGCTGTTCGTCGACGAGTCGTTCCAGGCGGTGGCGTCGGCCGAGGCCACCTACAAGGCCAACGGGGTGCCGGGGCACGCCGAGTTCCGGGTCGGGGACGGGCTCGCCGGGGTCGCGGCCGGCAGCGTGGACGTGGTCCTCAACAACCCGCCGTTCCACTCCCACCAGGCGACCACCGACGCCACGGCATGGCGGATGTTCACCGGGGCGAAGCGGGCGCTGCGGCCGGGCGGCGAGCTGTGGGTGGTCGGCAACCGGCACCTGGGCTACCACGTGGCGCTGCGCCGCCTGTTCGGCAACAGCCGACTGGTCGCGAGCGACCCCAAGTTCGTGGTGCTGAAGGCGGTCAAGCGGGGTTAGGCGCCCCAGGTGGCGCCCCCGTTCCGCCGAAGGCCGGGTGGGTTAGGGTCGCGGAGAGGACGAGGAACGGAGGCGGCGGATGTCGCGGGACGCCCGCTGGAAGGCGCTGCTCGAGCTGCTCGTGGAGCACGGCCGCCTCGAGGTCGAGGAGGCGGCGGCCGAGCTGGCGGTGTCGGCGGCCACGATCCGCCGGGACCTCGACCAGCTCGCCGAACAGCAGATGCTGGTGCGCACCCGGGGCGGCGCGGTGGTGCACGGGGTGTCGTACGAGCTGCCGCTGCGCTACAAGACCGCGCGGCGGGCCTCGGAGAAGCAGCGGATCGCCAAGGCGGTGGCCGAACTGGTCGCGCCGGGCGAGGCGGTGGGGCTGACCGGTGGCACGACCACCACGGAGGTGGCCCGCGCCCTGGCCGTGCGCGGTGACCTCACCTCCGGCACGCCGGCGCTGACGATCGTCACGAACGCGCTCAACATCGCCAACGAACTCGCCGTACGGCCCCAGTTCAAGATCGTGGTGACCGGCGGGGTGGCGCGCGCCCAGTCGTACGAACTCGTCGGACCGCTCACGGACGGGGTGTTGGGCCAGATCACCCTGGATGTGACGGTGCTCGGAGTGGTCGCCTTCGACGTCGGACACGGCGCCGCGGCCCATGACGAGGCGGAGGCCGCCGTCAACCGGCTGCTGTGCGAGCGCGCGGCCCGGGTGGTCGTCGCCGCCGACTCCAGCAAGCTGGGCGGCCGGGCGTTCGCCCGGATCTGCGCGGCCGAACTGGTCGACACGCTGGTGACGGACACGGCGGCGGCACCGGAGACGGTGCGCGGGTTCGAGGAGGCCGGGATCCGGGTCGTCACCGTGTGACTCGGCCGCGTCCCCTCACATACCGCTGGTCTCCGCGCTGACGAAACCGGCGCCCCGCTGGTCGTTGCAGCCGAACAGGGGCCGGCCGGCCGGGTCCGGCCAGCTCTGCTGCGCCTGGAGGGCGACGCTCACCAGCGTCAGCAGCAGGTCGACGTCGCTCGTGGCGTCGAGCCGGATGGTCACCCACTGCGAGCCCGGGACGATCCGGATCGCTCCCGTGCTCTTGAGGTTCTTGGCGAAGTGCCGAATGGCATGGGTCGTCAGACGCAGGTCCACGTCACGGTCGGAGTGGAAGTGCGCGATCTCGCCCTGCGTCGAACTCACGGCCTGGCCCAGACCGCAGCTCGGCACGGCCTGGGTCAGGTCGGGCCAGGTCGCCAGTTGCGCCAGAGCGCGCGAGGCCAACGTCATGGGCCCATCATGGACCGCTCACTCTGTGGTAACCAACCAGCGAGCAGTTATTAACCGAGCTGTTGCCGGACCCGGTCCGAACACAGACGCCCGGAGCGAGTGAACATCCGCAGGATTTCAGCGGTTCGAGGGACGTGGAGGCACCTGCCGGGCGTCCGGGACGGCCGCGGCCGACGGCACGCGTCACGCGCGCCTGGCACCGCCGGCCGCGAACGCGTCGGCGGCGTCGAGGTCGAAGTCCCCGTGGTCGCTGCCGAGTCCCTGGGCGACCAGTGCCGCCACGGCGTTGCCGAGCACGGCGGACTCGAACGGCGCCCGGCCCAGTCCGATGCCGTAGACGAATCCGGCCGAGAACGCGTCACCGCAGCCGGTGGTGTCCACGACGTCGACCTCGAACGCGGGAACCGCTTCGGTACCGTCGGCGGTGACCAGCAGTGCCCCGTCGGCGCCGCGGGTGACGGCGACCAGCCCGGCCCCGGCGCCGACCAGTTTCTTCGCGCCGGCCACCAGGTCGTCCTCCTCGGAGAAACCCAGCACCTGGTCGTCGTTGGGGAGCAGGAGGTCGATGTGCGGCAGGGCCGCGGCGATCTGCTCGAAACTGCCGAACACGCCGGGTGCGAGCAGGTCCACGGAAGTCGTCACACCGTGCTCCTTGGCGAAGTGCAGGATCCGCGCGGCGACGTCGACCCCGATCAACTCCGGTCCGCCGAGGTGCAGATGACCGGACTCGGCGATGGCGTCCCAGGGCACGTCGTCGAGGCCGTAGGTGACGTTGGCGCCGAGCAGGTGGAGGGAGGGCCGGTCGCCGGTGGAGCTGATGGGCAGCACGCTGGCCGAGGTGTTGGTGTCGGTGCGGCGGGCCAGGAACTCGGTGCCGATCCCTGCCCCGCGGAGCAGCCGCACCAGCATGTCACCGGTGGCGTCGGCGCCGATCGCCCCGGTGGTCTGCACCGTGGCGCCGAGCTTGGCGAGCGTGAGGGCGGTGCCGCCGGCCGTCCCGGCGGCGGTCATCCTGATGTCCTCGACCAGGGTGGCGCCCTGCCCCTCGGGTATCGCGTCCACCGGCCGCACCAGTACGTCCAGCACGTGCACGCCCATCGTGACGACTCTCATGGCTTGCCCTCCTCCAGGGATCGGGTGGTGCCGTAGTTCCGTGCGATTGCGGCCTCGATGACCGCGAGTTGCTGGTGCTCGTCCAGGACCCGGGGCTTTCCGAGAGCCGCCGCGTGCTGGTAGACCCCGCAGGCCCATTCGAGCAACAGGGCGTTCTCGACGGCCTTGTCGAGGGTCGGGCCGACGGTGACCGAGCCGTGGTTGGCCATCAGGGCGGCGCTGCGGCCGTCCAGCGCGGCGAGCACCGAGGCGGCGAGTTCCGGAGTGCCGAAGGTGGCGTACGGCGCCACCCGCACGGTGCCGCCCAGCGCGAGCAACTGGTAGTGGATGCAGGGAAGTTCGTCGAGCACGCAGGAGAGGGCGGTGGCCATCGGGGCGTGCGTGTGGACGACCGCACCGGCGCCGTAACGCCGGTAGACCCCCAGGTGCAGGTCCAGTTCGGAGGTCGGTCGCAGGGTCCCGGCGACGACCTCGCCCGCCAGGTCGACCACCGTCACCTGGCCCGCGGTGAGGTGGGCGAGCACGGCTCCGGTCGCGGTGACCGCCACCCGGTCCCCCACCCGCACGCTGACGTTTCCCGCCGTTCCGACCAGCAGTCCCGCGGCGCCCAGACGGCGGCAGACGTCCGCCACCGCGGCCCGCTCCTGCACCAGCGCGGAGCTTGAGTCCGTCATGGCCGCGACGGTAACCTAAACCTGAAACAAAGTCACGTTCAGATCCGGGAGCCGTACGTGAGCGAGCCGACCGCCGACGAGACCGGGGTCGTCCTGCGCCGGACTCCCCAACAGGCGCGCAGCAAGGCGCGGTTGGCGCGGGTGCTGGAGGCGGCGGAGCGGGTGCTGGTCGCCGAGGGCGTCCAGGCGCTGACCACCACCCGGGTCGCCGCGGAGGCCGGGGTCTCGGTCGGTTCGCTGTACCAGTACCTCCCCGACCGGGACGCGATCATCGACGCGCTGGCGGCCACGTACTTCTCCCGGCTCGAAGCGGTGATGGCGGAGTTCGCGCACAGCGCGGCCACCGAACACCGGCCGGACCCGGTCGGCGCGCTCATCGAGCGCTACGCCGGGCTCTACCGCGCCGAACACGGCTTCCGCGCCCTCTGGTTCGGCAGCGGCCTGACCGACCGGACCCGGGCGGCGGACCGGGAGCACAAGCACCGGATGGCCGACGGGGTGCGCCAGGTCCTGCTGGCGCTGGGCGTCGCCGACGACACGGAGGAGCTGGGCCGGGCCTGCCATGCCGCCGTCCTCGCGGCGGACGCCCTGGCCCAGGAGGCGTTCCGCCGCGACGCCGCGGGCGACACCGCCCTGCTCGAGGAGGCGAAGATCATGCTGCGCGGCTACCTCACCGCGATCACCGCACGCCAGGGGCGCCATCGCGACTGAGCGGCGGGCACGGCCGGCATCGTCCTTGCGACCCTCGGCACACCCTTCTACGCTGACTTTGTGCCGCTAATAAACAAAACCCGTTCGCACAGCGTCGTGCCGGGTAGCCCCGTCGCCCTCACCCGTGTCCGCATCGCCATCACGGCCTTCTTCGCCATGGACGGCTTCGTCTTCGCGGGCTGGGTGGTCCGGATCCCCGACATCAAGCACCAGACCCATGCCTCGGTCGGCGCGCTGGGGCTCGCGCTGCTCGGCGTCTCCGCCGGTGCGGTGATCACCATGACGCTCACGGGCCGGCTGTGCCGCCGGTACGGAAGTCACCGCGTGACGGTGGCCTGCGCGATTCTGCTCTCCCTGAGTGTGGCCCTGCCCCCGCTCACCCACTCGGTACCGGCCCTCGGCGCGGTCCTGCTCGTCTTCGGCGCCGCGTACGGCGGGTTGAACGTCGCCTTCAACAGCGCCGCGGTCGACCTGGTCGCGGCCCTGCGCAGGCCGATCATGCCCACCTTCCACGCGGCCTTCAGCCTGGGCGGGATGATCGGCGCCGGGCTCGGCGGCCTGGTCGCCGGCGCCCTCTCCCCCACCCGCCACCTGCTCGCCCTGACCGTGGTCGGCCTCGTGGTCACCGCGGTCGCCGGCCGCACCCTGCTCCGTCACGGCATCCCGGTCCCGCACTCCGAGGACCGTGCCGAGGCCGCCCCGCGCCGACGGGACCGCCGTACCCGCCGGATGGTGTTCGTCTTCGGCCTGATCGCCCTGTGCACGGCGTACGGGGAGGGGGCGATGGCCGACTGGGGCGCGCTGCACCTGCGGCAGGACCTGGGCGCCTCTGCGGGGGTCGCCGCGGCTGGTTACACGTGTTTCGCGCTGGCCATGACGGTCGGCCGGGCGAGCGGAACGAGGCTGCTGGAGCGGCTCGGGCGGTCCAGGACCGTGGTCCTCGGCGGCGGGACGGCGGCCGCCGGGATGCTCCTCGGCTCGCTCGCGCCCTGGGTGTGGGTCACGCTGCTCGGTTTCGCCGTGACGGGCCTCGGCCTGGCCAACCTCTTCCCGGTGGCGGTGGAACGGGCCGGTGCCCTGGCCGGCCCGTCGGGCGTGGCGACGGCGTCCACCCTGGGTTACGGAGGCATGCTGCTGGGGCCGCCGGCGATCGGCTTCATCGCGGACTGGGCATCCCTGCCGACGGCCCTGACGAGCGTGGCGGTGCTGGCGGCGGTGGCGACGCTGATCGGCGCGGCGACGAGGTAGCGCCGGGGCGTGGCGGGCCGCCGCTGATGGCGTGGCCACGCGCCCTCAGTCCAGCAGTCCCGGCTCGGGCACCGACTCCAGCAGGCCGGCCAGTCTCGCCGTGTCGGCCGCCGTCCACCCCGGTGGGCTGGTGATCTCGGCCCACGCGCTCGTCGGCAGTGTCCCGTAGCGGTGTCCGAAGCCGTCCGGGACGCTGTCGGCGCCCGCGAGATCACATGCCACCTGCCAGAACGTCAGCAGCGGATACCACCGCATCGCCGGCGAGACATCCCGGGCACGCGGCCGGTCCAGCCAGTCCGGCCGGTGCAGGGCCAGAGCGGGTGACCACCAGACGACCGGGTCGGAGCCGTTCTGCAGATACACCGCGCGGGGCTCTCCCCATGGCGCCGCGGGGATGCCGTAGTCCGTCGGCACCTGGGCGAACCGCACGTTCGCCCCGTCGGCGACCACCGGCCGCCACTCGGGACTGCCCGGCCGGCGCTCCGCGGTGATCCTCTTCCACAGGGGGTTGTCGTAGGTCGGCCCCACGAACAGCGCCCCGTCGGTCTCCGAGGTGAGCGCGGTCAGGGAGCCGTCGAGGGCGGACTCCATGGAGAAGGAGCCGAGACTCTCCCCGTACACGAGGAGCCGGGGGCGGGAGCTCGCGGGGAGGGTGCGCCACCGGTCGTGGACCGCGTCGAAGAGGGCGCGGCCGGTGGCGGCGGCCTCGTCCTCGGTGAGCGCGGAGACCCAGCTGGGCAGGTAGGAGTACTGCATGGCGACCTGGGCGGTGTCGCCGCCCCACATGTACTCCAGGGGTTTGCTGCCCTGGTCGTTGATCCAGCCGGTGCCGGTGGTGCCCATGACGGCGAGGACCTTCCGGGAGAAACCGCCGGTGCGTTCGAGTTCCCGTACGGCGAGGGCGGCGCGTTCGTCGAGGGTGTCGGCGGAGCGCAGGCCGACGTAGACGCGTACCGGATCCCGGGCCGGGCGGCCGGTGAAGGCGGCGATGTCGGCGCGCGGCGTGGCGGTGCCGACGAAGTCACGGCCCTTGGCGCCGAGCGTGTCCCAGGGGGCGGCGGAGTCGGGGCCGCCGGAGAGGGTGGGCAGGTCCGGCCGGTGCACGCCCTCGGTGGTGCCCCGGTCGGCGAGGGATGCGCCGCTCTCGATCGCGTCGAGTGCCGCCCGCAGCAGGAAGCCCTGGACGACTCCGACGATCACGAACGCGACCACGGCGGCTCCGGTGCCGTAGGCGACGCGGCGCGGTACGTGCGCGCCGAGCGCGTGGGCGAGCACGCGGGTGCCGAGTCGTACCGTGCGGGCGGCCAGCAGGAGCAGGGCGGCGACACACACGGCCACGACCGGGACCAGCGCCCACTGCCACCGGGCGAACTGCGGGGGCAGGGACACCGCGCGGCGGACCTCGCCCTCCCAGCGGACGCTCCAGGCGGTGACGGTGACGACCGCGGCGACCCCGAGCACCCCCAGCGCGGGCCGGACGATCCTGCGGACGCGCGGGCGGACGCGGACGCCGGCCCAGCGGAGCAGGAGCCGGGCGAGGGTCTCCAGCACGGCGCCGACGGCGTAGCCGACGGCCGCCGAGACGCCAGCAGCGAGCCCCTGGAGCCACCAGGCGCGGGGCAGCAGGGAGGGGGTCAGGGACAGGCAGTAGCCCAGCACCGCCACGGCGAGCCCGCCCCAGCAGGGGCGCCGCCGGACCACCCGGCCCGGTCCCGCGTGCCGGCGGGCCCGCGCCCCCGTCCGGCGCGCCCGCTCCCCTGTCCGGCGCGCCCGCTCCGCCGTCCGGCGGGTCCAGTCCCTCGTACGGTTCAGAGCCCTGCCCACACCACTCACTCGGCCACCTCGGGACCACGATCGGCCACCGCTCGCGGCCCCGCATCCGGAAGATCCGCGAACCGGTCCGCCTGGTCGGCAAAAGGTGCGGAGCACCGGCGGGTGTCCGATGGTGGTGGGCATGCCCCAGGCGCAGACCACCGTCCGTCCCCACGCCACCTCGCCCGCGGCCGGGCCGAGGCCCCCGGCGACGACCACGCCGGTGCGCGTTCCGGTCCGGTTCTGACACCGGGCCGGGCGTGCCGTGCCGGTCCCGAGGCTGCCCACCCGGACGGCCGTCGTGCTGGTGGTCGCCGTGCTGGTGCCGGTCAACCTGCTGAACAACCGGTGGGCCCGGTCCTGGATCCTGCTCACCGCGGTCGTCGCCTCGGCCGTTCTGGTGGCGTTGCTGTTCTGGGCCGGCGGCAGCTGGACGGAGCTCGGGCTGGGCCGCGGTTCCTGGTCCGACGGGGTGCGCTGGGCCGTCGCGCTGATCGGGATCGTCGCGGCCGTCTATCTCTGCGGGGCCCTGCTGCCGGTCACCCGCGGGCTGTTCGAGGACCAGCGGACGGACGCGTTGACCGGTCCGGAGATCGCCTTCAAGGCGCTGGTCGCGGTGCCCGTGGGGACCGTACTCCTGGAAGAAGTCGCCTTCCGGGGCGTCCTGTTCGCGCTGCTGTGCCGGCTGCGGACCGCGACGGCGGCGGCCGTGCTCTCCTCGGTGGTGTTCGGCCTCTGGCACATCCTGCCCTCGCTGAACCTCGGCGCGGACAAGCCGACGCTGGGTTCGGTGTTCGGGCACTCGGTCACCGGGGTGGTCCTGGTGGACGTCGGCGCCGTGCTGTTCACGACCGTCGCGGGCTGCCTGCTGTGCCGGCTGCGCGACCGCAGCGGTTCCCTGCTGGCACCGACGGCCCTGCACTGGGCGGTCAACGCCCTCGGATACGCGGTGGGTTTCCTGTTGCGTTAGCGCCCAGGTCGTCGTGCAGACTCACGGCATGGAGACTGCCGAGTTCCTTGAGACCCTGGACCGCGAGGGCCGGTCGCTGGCCGCTGCCGCCGAGGCGGCCGGGCCCGACGCCAAGGTGCCGACCTGTCCCGACTGGCAGGTCCGCGACCTGCTGCGGCACACGGGCACGGTCCACCGGTGGGCCGCCGGCGTCGTCACCGACGCGCACCCCGGGCCCCGCCCGTTCCCGGCCCTTCCCGACCTGGACGGCACGGAGCTGGTCACCTGGTACCGGGACGGCCACCGCCGGCTCGTCGACACCCTCGCCGACGCACCGGCCGGCCTGTCCTGCTGGACCTTCCACCCGGCCCCCGTCGCCTCACCCCTCGTCTTCTGGACCCGGCGGCAGGCGCACGAGACGACCGTCCACCGTTACGACGCCGAGTCCGCGCGCGGTGGCCCGGTGTCGCCTGTCGCCACCGCGTTCGCGGTCGACGGGATCGACGAGCTGCTGCGCGGTTTCCACGCCCGGTCACGCAGCCGGGTGCGCACCGGGACACCGCGCGTGCTGCGGGTCCGCGCCGTGGACGCCGACGCGGTGTGGACCGTACGGCTCACAGCCGGGCCCCCGGTGGCCGAGCCCGGCGAGGTGGGCCCGGCGGAAGCCGAACTGTCCGGGCCCGCCGACCTGTTGTACCTGGCGTTGTGGAACCGGGTGCCGGTGCCGCAGGTGACGGGCGACCCGGAACTGGCCGCCCTGTGGCGGGCCAACTCCGGTATCTGAGCGACCGGTTCAGCCGGCCAGCAGCCGGCTCAGCACCGCGCGCTGCATGGGCAGCACCTCACCGTGCAGCGCGCGCCCCTTCCCGGTGAGCGCCACCCGCACGCCCCGCCGGTCCTCCGCACACATGGCCCGCTCGACCAGGCCGTCCTTCTCCAGCCGCGCGACCAGCCGGGACAGCGCGCTCTGGCTGAGATGCACCCGTTCGGCGATCTCCTGGACCCGGTAGCTACATCCGCCGTCCGCGGCCGCCCCCTCGGAGAGCAGGTCGAGGACTTCGAAGTCGCTGGCGCACAGGCCATGATCGTGCAGCGTACGGTCGAGTTCGCACTGGACACGGGCGTGCAGGGCCAGAATGTCCCGCCATTGCTCCACGAGCGCCTGCTCGGGCTTCTTCGCCGCCATCTCGGCACCGTAGCAGAGAAAACGGATTGTTGCATCGTAATTAAATGCGCTTGCATTCGATGCATGTGCATGTAGTCTCTGGGGTCATGACCTCTCCGCTCACCGCCCCTGCCGCCGCGTCGTCGGCGGTCCGCTGGACCCCCCGGCTCTGGGGCACACTGCTGGTGCTCTGCGCCGCGATGTTCCTGGACGCCCTGGACGTGTCGATGGTCGGCGTCGCCCTGCCGTCTATCGGCTCCGACCTGCACCTGTCGACCTCGACCCTGCAATGGATCGTCAGCGGTTACATCCTGGGATACGGCGGCCTGCTGCTGCTCGGCGGCCGCACCGCCGACCTGCTCGGCCGGCGCCAGGTGTTCCTCGTGGCACTCGGCGTCTTCGCGGTCGCCTCCCTGCTCGGCGGCCTGGTCGACTCGGGTCCGCTGCTGATCGCCAGCCGCTTCATCAAGGGCCTCAGCGCGGCCTTCACCGCCCCGGCCGGCCTCTCGATCATCACCACCACGTTCCCGGAGGGCCCGCTGCGCAACCGCGCCCTCTCCATCTACACCACCTGCGCGGCCACCGGCTTCTCCATGGGCCTGGTGCTGTCCGGCCTGCTCACCGAGGCCAGCTGGCGCCTCACCATGCTGCTGCCCGCCCCCATCGCCCTGATCGCGCTGCTCGCCGGCCTCAGGCTGCTGCCGCGCAGCTCCCGCGAGCGGGACCACAACGGCTACGACATCCCCGGCGCGATCCTCGGCACCGCCTCGATGCTGCTCCTGGTGTTCACCGTGGTGGAGGCCCCGCAGGTCGGCTGGGGCTCGGCCCGCACCCTGCTGTCGTTCCTCGCGGTCGCCGTCCTGCTGACCGTGTTCGTCCAGGTCGAACGCCGCTCCCCCGGCCCGCTCGTCCGGCTCGGCGTGCTCCGCTCGGGCAACCAGATCCGCGCCCAGCTCGGCGCGGTCGCCTTCTTCGGCTCGTACGTCGGCTTCCAGTTCCTGACCACGCTGTACATGCAGTCCCTGCTCGGCTGGTCGGCGCTGCACACCGCACTGGCCTTCCTCCCCGCCGGCGCACTGGTGGCGGTCTCCTCGACCAAGGTCGGCGCGATCGTGGACCGCTTCGGCACCCAGCGGCTGATCGCGGCGGGCTTCGCGTTCATGGTCCTCGGCTACGTCCTGTTCCTGCGCATCGACCTGAGCCCCGGCTACGCGGCGGTGATCCTGCCGTCGATGCTGCTGATCGGCGCGGCCTGCGCCCTGGTCTTCCCATCGCTCAACATCCAGGCCACCAACGGCGTCGACGACCACGAGCAGGGCATGGTCTCCGGGCTCCTCAACACCTCGGTGCAGGTGGGCGGTGCGATCTTCCTGGCGATCGTGACCGCCGTGGTCACCGCCGGCGCGCCCGCGGAGGCGACCCCGCAGGCCGTGCTCGACAGCTACCGGCCCGGCTTCGTGGTGGTCGCGGGCGTGGCCCTGGCCGGACTGCTGATCACGCTCTCGGGGCTGCGCGCCAAGCGTGCCCGGCAGACCGTCGTGATCGCCCGGTCCACCTCCCTGGAGGCGGAGCGCGTGCCCGCACGCGACTGACCGGGGCCGCCGCCAAGCCGGCGCCCGGCGGAGCCTGTTGCTCCGCCGGGCGCACGGCTGTGGCACGGGTCCGGCCCGGGGCACGGTGAGGGCGCGGGACCGGCCCGGGGCACGGTGAGGGCGCGGGACCGGCCCGGGGCACGGTGAGGGCGCGGGACCGGCGGAGTGCGTGTCGTCGGTCGGCGTGCCGGTCAGCCGAGCCAGCCCGGGCGTACCAGGCCCGACTCGTAGGCCAGGACGACCAGTTGAGCCCGGTCGCGGGCGCCCAGCTTGACCATCGTGCGGCTCACGTGGGTCTTCGCGGTGAGGGGACTGACGACCAGGCGGCGGGCGATCTCCTCGTTGGACAGACCGATGCCGACCAGTGCCATCACCTCCCGCTCCCGCTCGGTGAGCCGGGCGAGGGCGTCGGCGGCGGCCGGCTCCTTGGAGCGGGCCGCGAACTCCGCGATCAGCCGGCGCGTCACCCCCGGCGACAGCAGTGCGTCCCCGTCCACCACCGCCCGCACGGCCCGTACGAGTTCCTCCGGTTCGGTGTCCTTGACCAGGAAACCGGAGGCGCCGGACCGGATCGCCTCGAAGACGTACTCGTCGAGCTCGAACGTCGTCAGCATGACCACCCTGACGTCCTTCAGCTCCGGTTCACCGGTGATGCGCCGGGTCGCGGCCAACCCGTCGAGACGCGGCATGCGGATGTCCATGAGGACGACATCGGGGCGCAGTTCACGCACCCTGCCCAGCGCGTCCTCGCCGTCGGCCGCCTCGCCGGCCACCTCGATGTCCGGCTGGGCGTCGAGCAACGCCCGGAAACCGGCCCGTACCAGAGACTGGTCGTCGGCGAGCAACACCCGGATCATCGGTCCTCCCGGTCGGGAAAGGGCGGCTGGGCCAGGTGCGGTTCCGTTGCGGGCCGTTGCGTTGCAGGCCGTTTCGTTGCGGGCGGCTCGGTCAAGGGCAGTACGGCCAGAACCCGGAAACCGCCGTCGGCGCGCGGGCCCGCCTCGATCGTGCCGCCCAGCGCCTGAGCCCGCTCCCGCATCCCGGCCAGCCCGTTCCCGCTGCCGCCCGCGTCCGCACCGCTCGCCGGCCCGTCGTCGTCGACCCGCAACCGCAGCTCCCCTCCCCCGTGTTCGAGCCGGACCCGGGCCCGCCGCGAACCCGAGTGCCGTACGACATTGGTGAGCGCCTCCTGGACGATCCGGAAGGCCGCCAGGTCGGCGCCCGGCGGCAACCGCGGCGCCTCCCCCTCCACCGTCACGGTGAGCCCGGCGGCCGCCGCCTGTTCGGCCAGCTCCGGCAGCCGGCCCAGACCCGGCGCCGGCGCACGCGGTGCGGCTCCCGGCGCGCGCAGGGTGTCCAGCACCTGACGGACCTCGCCGAGCGCCTCCTTGCTGGCCGCCTTGATGGTGGTGAGCGCGGCTCTGGCCTGCTCGGGGTCGGAGTCCAGGAGCGCGAGCCCCGCCCCCGCCTGGACGTTGATGACCGAGATGCTGTGCGCCAGGACATCGTGCAACTCACGTGCGATCCGCAGCCGTTCCTTGTCCGCGCGGCGCCGGGCAGCCTGGGCGCGGTCCGCCCGCTCCCGCGCCCACTGCTCGCGCCGCAGCCGGACCAGCTCGGCCACCGAGGCGATGATCAGCACCCAGGTGGCGATGATCACCTCCTGGCCCGGGTTCGCCCCCTTGTCACCCGGCGGTGGCAGCACGCGGTAGAGCCAGAGCGAGATCAGCAGGTGGCCGGCCCACAGCGTCCCGAGAGCCGCCCAGGCGACCCGGCGCCGGCCGGCCACCACGGCACTGAAGCAGGCCACGGCGACGGCCGCGAAGACGGGACCGTAGGGGTAGCCGGCCCCCAGGTAGACCAGGGCGAGCCCGGCGGTGCCGTACGCCACCGGCACCGGATGCCGTTGCCGCCACAGCAACAGGGCACACGCGGCGACGAGCAGCAGCCGGGCGTACACGTCAAGGGGTTCACGGTGGGGCTGCGCATGGGCCGCGAAGTTCGAGCCCACCAGCACCAGGACGGTGAGCGGCACGGTGGAACGCCACGGCAGACGACCGGAGGCCGGTTCGGCGTCCGCCTCGTCGGCGTCATGCCACGGGGGCCCGAGACGCCACCACCGCGCCGGGCCGCGCTGCCTTTCGCGCTGCTCGTCCATGCCCGCCACGCTAGACGCCGTCGGCCCACGCGGGCGTCAGCCCGGCGAGGTGATCACACGTACTCCGGGGGAAGTAGACCGCGGTCCGTGAGCGAAGGGCGGGGGCGACTGGCGGGAGTAGCGAGCGGGAGTGACGGGCGACGGGGAACGGCCGGAGGGCGGTCGGGGCGGTGGCCCGGTCGTCAGCGGCCCGGGGTCAGCTCCGCCACCTCGGCGTCGAACAGCCGCTCCGGGTCGAAGCCCATGCCGGTGAAGTGTCCGGCCAGCTCCAGGGAGAGCACGCCGTGCATCCGGGTCCAGAAGGCCAGCGCCTTGCGCAGCACACCGGGCGGCGCGGGATGGCCTTCGGCCCACTGGCGGTGCTGGCTGAGATGCGCCGTGAAACTCGCGGAGGCCGGCGCGGGAGCCTCCAGCCCGGCCGACGCACAGACGTCGAGCAGGGCGGCCATGATCTCGCGGGCGATCGTGGTGATGTCGTCGGGCGCGTGGTAACCGGGGACCGGCGTGCCGTAGACGAGGAAGTACCGCTGGGGGTCGTCCAGTGCCCAGCGACGCAGGGCCCGCGCGAGGCCTTCGAGCCCGGCGCCGGACTCGGCCGCGGCTCGGAAGGTGTCGGCCAGGCTGCGGTAGGCGTCCCGGATCAGCTCGGTGATCAGCTCGTCGCGACTGCCGAAGTAGCGGTAGAGGGCGGGGCCGCTCATGCCGAGTTCCTTGGCGATCGCGTTCAGGGACAGGCCGGTGGCACCGGACCTGGCGATCTGGTCCCAGGCGCGCGCCTTGATGTCCGAGCGCACCTGGGCCCGGTACCGCGCTCGTGGACTCGTCACGTCTGCCCCGGCCTCTGCGCCCACGCCTGCGTTCGCCGCCATCGCCGTCACGCACCTCTCGCCCGAGCTTCTGGATTGTTCTGTTCGTTCCAATCTATCACTTTCGAGACAGCCTCTAACGACCAAGATGCTCCCTCGCCCTTGGCGAGAGCTTGACACCTTCGCAATGCACCCTCATGTTAGTTATAGCTTCTAACGCAAGCGACAGGCGCTAACTCACGGAGGTCGTCATGGGAAACGCAGCAGCTTCAGGTACCGCCGGAGCCACCCGGCTCGTCGAGGTCGTCCTGCCCGGCACGGTGGAGCCCGAGGGCCTGCAGATCCGGCACCGCGAGATCCCGGTCCCGGGCCCCGGCCAGATCGTCGTCCGGATGGAGGCCACCGGCGTCTCCTTCGCCGAGCAGCAGATGCGCCGCGGCCGCTACTACGACCAGCCGCCGTTCCCCTTCGTCCCCGGCTACGACCTGGTCGGCACGGTGGTCACGGCGGGTGAGGGCGTCGCGCCGGGGCTCGTCGGCGAGCGGGTGGCGTCACTGGTCAAGGTCGGCGGCTGGGCCAGCCACGTCCTGCTCGACGCGGCCGACGCCGTGGCGGTGCCGGCCGGGATCGGCGCGGCGGAGGCGGAGACCCTGGTCGTCAACGGCATCACGGCCTGGCAGATGCTCCACCGCAAGGCCGGTGTGCGCGAGGGCGGCACGGTCCTGGTGCACGGGGCCAACGGCGGGGTGGGCACCGTACTCGTGCAGCTGGCCCACGCGGCGGGTCTGCGGGTGATCGGCACGGCCTCGGCCCGTCACCACGACGCGCTGCGCGAGCTGGGGGTGACCCCGGTCGACTACCGCGCCGAGGACGTCCCGGCCCGGGTGCGTGAACTGGCACCCGGCGGTGTCGACGCCGTCTTCGACCACCTCGGCGGACGCAGCGTCGTCGACTCCTGGAAGCTCCTCGCGCCGGGCGGCACCCTCGTCGCGTACGGCAGCGCCACCACCCGGGACGACTCGGGTTCCAAGCAGTGGCCCGTGCTGAAGATCCTCGGCCGGGTATGGCTGTGGAACGCGCTGCCCAACGGCCGGCACGCCTGCTTCTTCAATGTCTGGGCGGGCCGCGCGTTCGGCAAGGACCGCTTCCGGGCCCGGTTGAGCGCCGACCTCACCCAGGTGTTCGAGGCCCTGCGGCGCGGCGAGGTCAGCGCGCACATCGCCGCACGGCTGCCCCTCACCCGGGCCGCAGAGGCGCTGCGACTCGCCGAGTCGGGGACGGTGACGGGCAAGGTCGTCCTGGTCCCGGACGGTGGCGACGACGCCACCGCCACCCCGATCCGGTGAACACCGCAGGCTCACCCGGCCCGGTGAACATTGCAGGCTCAGCGGACCTCGGGTCGGTCACCGCACGGTCAGCGGACCTCAGGTCGGTCACCGCAGGCTCAGCGGACCTCGGGTCGGTCGCCGTCGGCCGCGAACGCGCCGGAGTCGGCGAAGGCGAGGCCCGCGAAGCGTTCGCCGATGCGGCGGTGGGTGGGCGCGTCGGGGTGCAGCTGGTCGGGCAGCGGGAGTTCGGTGGCGTCGGCCTCGCCGTAGAGGGCACGGCCATCGAGGTAGTGGAGGTGGGGGTCGTCGGCCGCGCGCTCGGCCACGATGCGGGCCAGCTCGTCCCGGATGACGTTCAGGGTGAGCTTGCCGCTCGCGCGCTCGGCCGGGTCGCCGACGGCCGTGAAGGTGAGCCGGCCCTCGTCGAAGGAGCTCAGGTCCATGGCGGTGGGACCGGGGGTGTCCTCGTGAATGGGGCACAGGATCGGCGACACGACCAGCAGTGGGGTGGTGGGGTGGCCCTCACGGACCGTGTCCAGGAATCCGTGCACGGCGGGACCGAAGGCGCGCAGCCGCATCAGGTCGGCGTTGACGACGTTGATGCCGAGTTTCAGGCTGATCAGGTCGGCCGGGGTGTCCCGGATGGCGCGGGCGGTGAACGGGTCGAGCAGGGCGCTGCCGCCCAGCCCCAAATTCACCAGTTCCACTCCGCCGAGCGCGGCGGCGACCGCGGGCCAGACGGCGGTGGGACTCGCCGCGTCGGAGCCGTGGCTGATGGAACTCCCGTGGTGCAGCCACACCCTGCGGCCGCGGTCGGGTACGGCGGTGAGCGGGGCGTCGGTGCGCAGGGCGACCAGTTCGGTGGTCTCGTTGTGCGGCAGCCAGATCTCCACGTCCTTCTCGCGCTCGGGCAGGCCGGTGAAACGGAGGGTGCCGGCCGGGCCGGGGCGCACTTCCGTGGTGCCGGCACTCATGTCGATCACCTGGACCTTGCCGCCGGTGACCACGCCCTGGCCGCTCAGCACCGAGTCGACGAGCAGGTCGTACATGCCGTCCGGGCGGGGCGGGGCACCGACGTAGAGCCGTTTGGTGGGCAGGGTGTCCAGCTCCACGGCGGTGGCCCGGGTACGGAAGACCAGGCGTACACCGGAGGGCTGGGCCTCGACCATGGCGAGCTGCGGGTCGGCGCACTGGGCGCGGGCCCGGGCCGGGAGCCGGTGCGGCAGCACGCCGTGCTCCGTGTGTTCCAGGTCGAGGGCCCCGCGCAGCAGGTCGGCGGTGATGGGGGTGGTGATCCAGCGCTGGTCGTGCTCGGTGCTCATTGCCTCTGCCTCTGCCACTGTGTCCGACTCTGTTCGGCCTTTGTCACTGCGTACGACTCTGTCTCTGCCCCCGTCTCCGCCTCCGACTCTGTCCGGCCGGGTGGGATGGGGGGGGTCGGTCAGGCCGGCGCGGGCCAGTCGCGCAGCAGGGCGTCGAGGGCGTCGAGGATGCGGGTCCAGGACTCCTGGCTGTCGGGGGCGCTGTGGCTGAAGCCGCCGGCGAGTTCCAGGTCGACGTAGCCGTGGAAGACGCTGCCGAGCATGCGGACGGCGTGGGTCTGGTCCGGTTCGCTCAGGTCGTAGCCCCGCAGGACGGCCCGGGTCATCTGGGAGTGCCGGACGCCGGCGCTGCCGGCCGCCGTCTGCGGGTCCAGGCGGAGCCGGGCCGCCGCGTACCGGCCGGGGTGGGCGCGGGCGTAGTCGCGGTAGACGCCGGCGAACGCGAGGAGGGCGTCCTTGCCGGCCCGTCCGGCCAGCGCCTCGGCCGCCCGGTCGGCCATCTCCTCCAGTGCGAGCAGCGCGATCCTGGTCCGCAGGTCCTGGGAGCTCTTGACGTGCGAGTACAGGCTCGCGACCTTCACGTCGAACCGTCTGGCCAGCGCCGAGACAGTCACCTGGTCGAAGCCGGCCTCGTCGGCCAGTTCGGCTCCCGCCCGGACCAGCCGTTCCGTGGTCAGTCCCGCTCGTGCCACCGGCACTCCTCCGCTCGACTCCCCCACGCCATCACCTGAGCTGATTATGCATTTGCCTAATACCTTTAGGCAAATTAGCGTGCCTTATATGAGACCGCTGAGTGAGCAAGAGATCCGTGCCGCGTTCGTGAACTGCACCAAGGGCGCCGCGAAGCGCCTCACCGTCCCGCACGACCTGGACGAACAGCCCTGGGCGGACCTGGACTACTTCGGCTGGCGGGACCCGCAGGCCCCCGACCGCGCCTACCTGGTGACCGAACTGGGCGGCCGCGCGCTGGCCGTGGCGCTGCGCTGTCCGAGCCCGTCATCCTGGACGGCCCGGCGCAGCATGTGCAGGATCTGCCTGACCACGCACTCCGGGGGCGTCTCGCTGATGGTCGCGCCGAAGGCGGGGAAGGCCGGGCAGCAGGGCAACTCGGTGGGCGCCTACCTCTGCTCCGACCTCGCCTGCTCGCTGTACGTGCGGGGCAAGCGGGACGCGGGCGTGGGCGGGCGCATACCGGAGTCGCTCACCCTGGAGGAGAAGATCGAGCGGACGACGGCCAACCTCGCCGCGTTCCTCGCCAAGGTGACGGACTGAGCCGGCTGACGGGCAGGTCCTCCGAGACGGAACCCGTCTCGGCCGGCGCCGACCACCCTGTCTTCCGGCTCGGCGTCACGAAGTGGCGGCGTCCTCGTCGGATGCGTCCGTGTCCTCGCCGGCCGGCTGCTCCCCGGCCGCGGCCGTGGCCTTCGCCTTGGCCGCCGCGCCGGGGTCGAAGGCCGTGAGGGCGCGCTGGGCGAGGGGGTGGGAGCGGATGAGTTCGCCGAGTGAGGTACGGCCCTGGGTGATCTCCTTGAACGCCCGCCAGGCCGGCCGGAACCCGGTCAGCGCGGCGTGGAACAGACCGGGACGGCGTTCGAACGCGGCGAGCATGCTCTTGCCGACGCTCATCTCGACGCCGAGCCCCGCCTTGATGGCGAAGGCGTAGTTCAGCGCCTGGCGGCGGGTGTCCACGGCGTCGTGGGCCTCGGCGATCCGCACCGCCCACTCCCCCGCGAGCCGTCCCGAGCGCAGGGCGAAGGAGATGCCTTCACGGGTCCACGGTTCCAGGAGGCCCGCTGCGTCACCACAGACGAGCACCCGGCCCCGGGACAGCGGCGAGTCGTCGGCGCGGCAGCGGGTCAGGTGACCGGAGGAGATGCTCGGCTCGAAGCCGGCCAGGCCGAGCCGGGCGACGAAGTCCTCCAAGTAGCGCTTGGTGGCCGCGCCTTCGCCGCGCGCCGAGATCACCCCGACGGTGAGGGTGTCGCCCTTGGGGAAGACCCAGCCGTAACTGCCGGGCATGGGACCCCAGTCGATGAGGACACGGCCCCGCCAGTCCTCGGCGACGGTCTCCGGGACCGGGATCTCCGCCTCCAGACCGAGGTCCACCTGGTCGACCTTCACCCCGACGTGTGCCCCTATCCGGCTGGCGCTGCCGTCGGCGCCGACCACCGCGCGGGCCAGCAGGGTCTCGCCGCCCTGGAGGACCACGGCGACGGTGCGCCGGTCCGGGACGGCCGAGCCGTGCTGCTCGACCCGCTGCACGGCGGCGCCGGTGCGCAGTTCGGCGCCGGCCTTCTGGGCGTGCTCGACCAGTTGCTGGTCGAACTCGGGCCGGTTGATCAGCCCGAACATCATCTGCTTGGAGCGGCGGGTGCGGGTGAACCGTCCGTTGTTGGAGAAGGTGACGGCGTGCACCCGGTCCTTGAGGGGCAGCTCGAAGCCGGGCGGCAGCGCGTCGCGCGAGGGGCCGATGATGCCGCCGCCGCAGGTCTTGTAGCGGGGCAGTTCGGCCTTCTCCAGCAACAGCACGCGCCGTCCCGCGACCGCCGCCGCGTAGGCGGCCGAGGCCCCCGCGGGTCCCGCGCCCACCACGACGACGTCCCAGACCCGCTGCACGTCGTCCGCCTGCACGTCGTCCGCCGAAGAATTCTCGCCGCTCACGATGGTCCGCTGCTCCGATCAAGCCGTAGAAGCCGTATCAAGCTGTGTCAAGCCATATCAAGCCATGGGCCAGGCACTGTCAGGTACCGCCCGGCCACGGGCCGACACCCGTCACCTGTCCCCCGCATCCTACGGCGGAGATCGCCGCAGGCCACTGTGGGAGGATCGGTGCACTCACCAGTTCAACGTCGCACCCACGAGGAGCGTGCCCATGTCGTCCAATCCGGTCGCCGAGACCGTCGCCGCCTTGCTGCCCAGGGCGAAGGCGGAGCTCGCCGAGCTGGTGGCCTTCAAGTCGGTGGCGGACTTCGCCCAGTTCCCGAAGAGCGAGAGCGAGGGGGCCGCGAAGTGGGTCGCCGACGCGCTGCGCGCCGAGGACTTCGTGGACGTCGCCGTACTGGACACCCCGGACGGCACGCAGTCGGTGTACGGCTACCTGCCGGGACCTGAGGGGGCCGAAACGGTCCTGCTGTACGCGCACTACGACGTCCAGCCGCCGCTGGACGAGGCCGCCTGGACGAGCCCGCCGTTCGAGCTGACCGAGCGGGACGGCCGCTGGTACGGGCGCGGTGCCGCCGACTGCAAGGGCGGCCTGATCATGCACCTGCTGGCGCTGCGCGCGCTGAAGGCCAACGGCGGTGTCCCGGTCAACGTGAAGGTGATCGCCGAGGGCTCCGAGGAGATGGGCACCGGCGGTCTGGAGCGGTACGCCGAGCAGCACCCGGAGCTGCTGGCGGCGGACGCGATCGTCATCGGCGACACGGGCAACTTCCGCGTCGGGCTGCCGACCGTGACCACCACCCTGCGCGGCATGACCCTGGTGCGCGTCCAGATCGACACGCTCCAGGGCAATCTGCACTCCGGGCAGTTCGGCGGCGCCGCCCCGGACGCGCTGGCCGCGCTGATCCGCGTGCTGGACTCGCTGCGCGCCGAGGACGGTTCGACGACCGTCGACGGACTCGCACCGGCCGCGGCCTGGGACGGGCTGCAGTACGACGAGGCGCAGTTCCGCAAGGACGCGAAGGTGCTGGACGGCGTCGAGCTGATCGGTGACGGTTCGGTCGCGGACCGCATCTGGGCCCGTCCGGCGGTCACGGTGCTCGGCATCGACTGCCCGCCGGTCGTCGGAGCCACCCCCTCGGTGCAGGCCGGTGCCCGCGCCCTGGTGAGCCTGCGGGTGCCGCCGGGCATGGACGCGGCGGAGGCGAACAAGCTGCTCCAGGCCCACCTGGAGGCGCACACCCCGTGGGGCGCGCGGGTGCGGACGGAGGCGGTCGGCCAGGGCCAGCCGTTCCGGGCCGACACCACGAGCCCGGCGTACCGGGCGATGGCCGACGCGATGGCCGTCGCCTACCCCGGCGAGACCATGCAGTACGCCGGTCAGGGCGGTTCGATCCCGCTGTGCAACACCCTCGCGGGCCTCTACCCGCGGGCGGAGATCCTGCTGATCGGCCTGAGTGAGCCGGAGGCGCAGATCCACGCGGTCGACGAGAGCGTGTCGCCCGAGGAACTGGAGCGGCTGTCCGTGGCGGAGGCGCTGTTCCTGCGCAACTACGCGGCGGGCTGACGTACCCGCCCGGACCGGCGCGGCGACGTACGCGGGACGTCCCGTACCCGCCCGGAACACCGCGGAGACGTACGCGGCGCACGTCCCCGTACCCGCCCGGACCGCTGCGGCGGCGTACGCGGTGGGCTGAACCGCTCTGCCCACGGCAGAGGACCCTCGTCCGGGGACGGGGGTCCTCCCTAGGGTCGGGCGCATGGACGTCGTCGAACTGCTCCCCCGGCTGCACCTGCTGCGTTTCCCGGTGGGCCAGGCCTACCTCTGGCACGACCCGGACACCGGTACCTCGACCCTGATCGACAGCGGGCCGCCCGGCTCGGGCCGTCCGGTCGCGGACGCGCTCACCGCGCTGGGCCGGTCCCCCGGCACGGTACGACGGATCGTGCTCACCCACTTCCACGAGGACCACGTCGGCGGAGCCGCCGAGCTGGCCGCGCTGAGCGGCGCCGAGGTGCTGGCCCACCGGCTGGACGCGCCGGTGATCCGGGGCGAACTCCCGGGTCCGCCACCGGTGTTCGAGGAGTGGGAACTGCCGGTCCACGCTGACGTCTCGAAGCGTCTGCCGCCCGGCGGCCCGGTCCCTCCGGACCGGGTGACGGAGTTGTCCGACGGGGACGTGCTGGACTTCGGCGGCGGCGCGCGGATCGTGCACGCGCCGGGGCACACGGACGGCAGTGTCGCGGTCCATCTCCCCTCGTACGGCGTGCTGTTCACCGGGGACGCGGTGGCGATGTCGCCGGACGCCGGCGGGGTGGTCCTCGGGGTGTTCAACGTGGACCGCGACCGAGCCGTCGCGTCCTTCCGGCGGCTGGCAGCGCTGGACGCGGAGGTGGCCTGCTTCGGCCACGGCGATCCGGTCACCGCGCGCGCGTCATACATGCTGACGAGATCCGCGGACACCTACGGTCCGCCGCGGCGACCATGAGGGCATGACCGAGACCGAGCCCCGTATCACCGCGCACACCGGCATCGCGGCCTCCCTGGCCCGGCTGAGCGACGACCGACTGGCCGGGCTGGTCGGGGCGGGCGAGGGCCTCGGCACCGGGATCGGCGGACAGGCGGTACGGGTCACGGTGGACGGCAGACCCGTGTTCGTGAAGCGGATCCCGCTGACCGACCAGGAGCGGGAGCCACGCCACAGCCACTCCACCGCGAACCTGTTCGGGCTGCCGCCGTACTGCCACTACGGCGTCGGCGCCGTCGGCGGGCCGGGGTTCGGTGCCTGGCGGGAGCTGACCGCGCACACCGTGACGACGGACTGGGTCCTGGGCGGCCGTTTCCCCGGCTTCCCGCTGCTGCACCACTGGCGGGTGCTGCCGCAGACCCCGCTCCCGCTGCCCGCCGAACTCGCCGACGTCGACAGGGCGGTGGCGTACTGGGGCGGTTCCGCCGGTGTGCGGGAGCGCATCGAGGGACTGCGGGACGCCACCGCGAGCCTGACCCTGTTCCTGGAGCACTTCCCGTACACCCTGCACGACTGGCTGGACGCCGAGATCCGTACGCGGGGCGCGGACGCGGCGTGCGCGGCGACGGCCCGGGGTCTCGAGGAGCTGGTCGGTTTTCTCGAGAGCAGCCGGCTCCTGCACCTCGACGCCCACTTCCACAACATCCTCACCGACGGCCGGCGGCTGTATCTCACCGACTTCGGGCTCTCACTGAGCTCCCGCTTCCGGCTGGCCGCCGCCGAGCGGGACTTCTTCGGCCGGCACCGGCACTACGACCGTGCGTACACCGGCTACTACCTGGTGATCTGGCTGGTCACCGCGTTGTACGGGTACCGGGGCGAGGAGCGTGCGGAGTTCGTGCGCGCCTGCGCCGCCGGCCGGCGGCCCGAGGGCGTCCCCCGGGCCGCCGCCGACCTGCTGGTCCGGCACGCGCCGCTCGCGGTGACCATGGAGGAGTTCTGCCGGCGCCTGGCAGCGGAGAGCCGGCTGACACCGTTCCCGTACCAGGACGCTCAGAGCAGTTCCACGCTCTCCGCGTAGTGGCAGGCGACCGGGTTGCCGCCGCCCCGGTCGACCAGCTCCGGTGCCCGTTCGACGCAGGCGGTGCGTTCGCTGTCGGTGAGCTGGTCGGCGAACTTGGGGCAGCGGGTACGGAAGCGGCAGCCGCTGGGCGGGCGGACCGGGCTCGGGACGTCGCCCTGGACGGTGATGCGGGTACGGGCACGCTCCTTGCGCGGGTCGGGCAGCGGGATCGCGGAGACGAGGGCCTGGGTGTAGGGGTGCGCGGGACGTGCGAACAGCTGCCGGGCCGGGGCGATCTCGACCAGCCGGCCGAGGTACATCACCGCGACCCGGTCGGCGACATGGCGCATCACGGAGAGGTCGTGCGCGACGAAGAGGAAGGACAGACCCAGTTCGTTCTGGAGGTCCATCAGGAGGTTGAGGACACCGGCCTGGATGGACACGTCCAGGGCGGAGACCGGTTCGTCCAGCACCACCACCTTGGGGCGCAGCGCCAACGCCCGTGCGATTCCGATGCGTTGGCGCTGTCCGCCGGAGAACTCGTGGGCGAAACGGTTGCCGTGCTCGGGGTTGAGGCCGACCAGACGCAGCAGTTCGCGCACCTCGTCGGCGGCGCCCGGGCCGTAGCGGCCGTGGATGCGCAGGGGTTCGGCGACGATCTCGTGGACCGAGACGCGGGGGTCCAGGGAGGCGTACGGGTCCTGGAAGACGATCTGCAACTCGCGTCGCAGCGGTCGCATCTGACGTCGGCTCAGCTGGGTCAGCGGGCGGCCGCGGTAGTGCACGGTGCCCGAGGTGGCGGTCTCCAGGTTGAGCAAGGTGCGGGAGACGGTGGTCTTGCCGGAGCCGGACTCGCCGACCAGGCCCAGCGTCTCGTTCTCGTGCAGGTCGAAGGAGACCCCGCAGACGGCGTGCACGTCGCCCACCCGCCGGCGGACCACGCCCTTCGACATCACCGGGAAGTGTTTGACGAGGTCGCGGACCTGGAGGACGGGGGCGCCGGTGCCGCCGTGGCCGGGCAGCGGGGGGAGCGAGGATGGCGGGGCGGTCATCGGGCATCGTCCTCCAGGTCCGCGAACCGGGCGAGGGCCTCGGTGTCGGCGCCGACCGCGTCGAAGACCTCGCCGGCCGCCGTGTCCACGAGTTCGTCGGCGAAGTGGCAGGCGCTGCGGTGGGCGTCGGAACCGACGGGGCGCAGGGCGGGTTCGGTGCTGTCGCAGGCCTCGCGCCGCATCGGGCAGCGCGGGGCGAAGGGGCAGCCCGGGGGGAGGTTCAGCAGCGAGGGCGGGGAGCCGGTGATGGGGGTCAGGCGCTCCTCCTCGCGGTCGAGGCGGGGCAGGGAGCCGAGCAGGCCGAGGGTGTAGGGCATGCGCGGGGTGTAGAAGATGTCCTCGACCGAGCCGGTCTCCACGATCCGTCCGGCGTACATGACGGCGACCCGGTCGGTGTGGCCGGCGACCACTCCGAGGTCGTGGGTGATCAGGACGAGCGCGGCGCCGGTCTCGGCGCGGGCGGTCTCCAGGGCCTCCAGGATCTGCGCCTGGACGGTGACGTCGAGGGCAGTGGTGGGTTCGTCGGCGATGATCACGTCGGGGTCGTTGGCGATCGCGATGGCGATGACGACACGCTGGCGCATCCCGCCGGAGAGTTCGTGCGGGTAGCTGTCGACGCGCCGTTCGGGGCTCGGGATGCCGACCGTGCCGAGGAGTTCGACGGCGCGCTCGCGGGCCGCGCGTTTCCCGAGCCGGGGGTTGTGCCGGAGCAGGGTCTCGGTGATCTGGTAGCCGACGGTGTAGACGGGGTTGAGGGAGGTCATCGGGTCCTGGAAGACCATGGCGACGCCGCTGCCGCGTACGTCCGACAGGCGGGCGTCCGACATCCCGAGCAGCTCGGCGCCGTCGAAGCGCACCGAGCCGCGCACCCGGGCCGAGCCGGGCAGCAGCCCCATCACGGCGAGGGCGGTGACGGACTTGCCGGAGCCGGACTCGCCGACGATGCCCAGCGCCTCGCCGCGCTCCAGTCGGTAGCCGACGCCGCGTACGGCCCGTACGATGCCGTCCTCGGTCGGGAACTCCACGCTCAGGTCCTCGACTTCGAGGACGGCACCGGACTCCTCTCCGCTGCCGGTCAGGTGGCCGATGCCGGTTCCGCTGGTGTGGGTCACTGTCGCACCCTTTGCTGCCGGGGATCGAAGGCGTCACGCAGTCCGTCGCCGATGAAGTTGATGGTGAGGGCGATGGCGATGATGAAGGCGCCGGGGATGTAGAAGAGCCAGGGCCGGGTGTCGACCGCCGTCTGTGCCTGCGCGACCAGCAACCCGAGTGAGGTGTCCGGGGGTTGGACGCCGAAGCCGAGGAAGGACAGGGCGGTCTCGGTGAGGATGCCGGTGGCGACCAGGATCGTGGCGTTGACGATGATCGGGCCGAGCGCGTTGGGCAGCAGGTGCCGGAAGATGATCCGGGTGTCGGACGCCCCGAGCGCCCGGGCCGCCTCCACGAACTCCTTCTCGCGCAGGGACAGGACGGTCGAGCGCACCACCCGCGACACGTACGCCCAGGTGAGTCCGGCGATCACGACGGCGATCCAGTACCAGGAGCCGCCGCTGCGCGAGGAGATCACCAGGGCGATCGCGAACAGCGGGAGGGTGAGGACCAGGTCGGCGATGCGCATCATCAGCGCGTCGACGAAGCCTCGGTAGAAACCGGCGACGGCTCCCCACACGGCGCCGACCAGGGTGGACCCCAGGGCGATCAGGATGGCGATCTTCAGCGAGGTCTGGGTGCCGCGCATCACCTGGGCGTAGGCGTCGTAGCCGGACGAGTCGGTGCCGAACGGGTGCTTCCAGGACGGGGGTTGGGAGTTGTCGTTGGTGTACTTGGCGTACGAGTAGTGCCACAGGTGCGGGCCGACGAACGCCCACAGCACGATGAGCACGAAGACGACGAGGCTGATCATGGCGGCCCGGTGGCGCAGGAAGCGGCGCAGGACGAGCTGGCTCTGGCTGCGCCGCGCGACGGTGAACTCGCGATCCGTACGGGCCGGTTGGGTGCCGGTGGGCCCGAGCGCGCCGATGTCAGTCATAGCGGATCCTCGGATCGAGAACGGCGTAGAGGAGGTCGGCGAAGAGGTTGAAGACGATGACCACGACGGCGGACAGCAGCAGCCAGGCCATCGTGCGGTAGACGTCCAGGGTGGTGGCGGCCTGGACGAGCATCTCGCCCATGCCGTGCCACTGGAAGATCGTCTCCGTGATGACGGCGCCGCCGAGGATGATCGCGATGTCGAGGGCGGTGACGGTGGCGAGCGGGATGAGCGCGGTCCGCAGGGCGTGCCGGGTGAGCACCGTGCCGCGGCGCAGCCCCTTCGCGCGGGCGAGGCGCACGTAGTCGCTGTCCAGGACCTCCAGCATGGAGGCGCGGGTGTAGCGGGTCCAGGAGGCGAAGGAGACCAGGGCGAGGGTGATGGTGGGCAGGACGAGGTGGCCGACGCGGTCGGTGAACTCGTTCCAGGTGGTGTCCACTTCGAGGTACGGCGACTTCTCGCCGATGGTGCCGAGGAACTGGCTGCCGGTCTCCTGGTTGAACCAGATACCGGCCTGCTTGAGCAGCACCGCGAACCAGAACACGGGCATGGCGAGGAACAGGAAGCCGAAGAAGGTGATGGCGTAGTCGGCCGCGCTGTACTGGCGGATCGCGCTGAACACGCCGAAGACGACGGACATCACGAGGGCGAGCAGCATGGCGGCCGCGACCAGGGTGACCGTGACCCGGAAGCGGGTGAACAGGTCGTGCCCGATGTCCAGGTTGGTCTGGACGGAGGGACCCCAGTCGCCGTGCAGTACGCCGGTGATCCAGTTCCAGTAGCGCTCGACGACCGGCTGGTCGGCGTGGATGTGCCGGGCGAACGCCGCGACGGCGGCCTTGCTGGGGGGTGGCTGCCGGGAGGTGGCGTAGTTGGCCACCGGGTCGCCGGAGTTGATGACGACCAGGAAGACGATGAACGTGGAGACGACGAGGACGGGTATGGAGACGAGGATGCGGCGCACGGTGTAGGCGAGCATGCGGTCTTCTCTCGCGGAGGCCCGGCCCCGGGGTCACCGGGGCCGGGAATCGGGGCCGGAATCGGGGCCGGAATCGGGGCCGACGGGTGACCGGGGGTTACTTCTTGAGGCCCCACTCTCCGACGTTGTACGGCGGTCCGACGTTGGTGGAGTTGTTCCGCATGTTGACGAACCGGCTCTGTACCGCGAGGAAGGTCGGCTTCTGGTAGAGCGGCAGCACGTAGGCGTCGTCCACCATGAGCTGGTCGGCCTGGTTGAGCAGGGCCGCGGCCTTGGTGGCGTCGGTCTCGCCGATGGCCTGGCTGATCAGGGAGTCGACCTTCTTGTTGCTGTAGCCGCCGTAGTTGCCGCCCGCGCCGGTGGTCCACAGCTGCTGCGCGCCGCTGATCGGGAAGGGCGAGGCGACCCAGGCGAAGACGATGATGTCGTACTGGTGGCCGGCCAGGACCGTGCCGAGGTCGGCGGCGCCGATCGGTTTGATCGTGACCTTGATGCCGAGCTCGGCAAGGTCGCTCTGGAGGATCTGGCACTCGCTCTCCCGGATCTGGTTGCCGGTGGTGTACCGGCAGTCGAAGGGCCCGACGGACTGGCCGTCCGGGGTCTTCAGTGCGGTGCCCACGCCGGTGAACTTGCCGTCGGTGAGGTACTTCCTGGCCTTGGCGAGGTCACCCGAGCCCTGGCCGCTCGCGCTCACCACGTCCTTGTAACCGGCCTGCCCGGGAACGAAGTTGTGGTTGTAGAGCTGCTTCACGCCCGGGTCGAACTGGGCGACCGTCTTGGCCATGATGTCCTTGACGCTGATCGCCGTGAACATCGCCTGCCGCAGGGCCAGGTACTTGCCGATCACCGGGTTGTGCAGGTTGAGGTCGAAGTGCTCCCAGGTGAGTCCGTCGCCGATGGTGTAGGTGACGTTGGGGATGGCCTTGACCTGGTTGACGAGGTCGACCTCGGGCTGCGGATAGATGCCCTGGACCTCGTTGTTGCGCAGTGCGATCGGCTCCTGGGTGGCGTCCGAGATCACCTTGAAGATGAGGCGCTGCAGACTCGCCTTCCGCCCCCACCACTTCGGGTCGGGTTCGTAGGTGGCGTGGTCGTTGTCGACCCACTGGGTCATCTTGTAGGGGCCTGCGGTCGCGTACCTGGTGGGCGGGTTCTTCTGGAAGTACTGCCAGCCCTGGGTCATCTGGGCGGCCGTCATGTGCGCGGCGTCACCGCTCCTGGCGCCGGACACCTTCTCGGCGACATGGGCCGGGTACAGCGGGTAGCCCGCGCCGAACAGGGACTTCCAGTCGGAGTACGGCTTGTCCATCACCATGGTGACGGTCTTGCCGTTGTCGGAGCCGGTGACCGACTTGACGCGGTCGTATCCGGCCGTGCTCTCGGGCAGGCAGCCCTTGGTCTGGGTGGAGTCGCCGGCGGGCGGCGGCGGGCAGTCCTTGCCGTCGTTGGTGCGCCAGTAGTAGATGAAGTCGTCGGCGGTGATCGGGGTCCCGTCGTTCCAGGACGCCTTGGGGTTGATCTTGTAGACGATGGTCTGGGGGGCGGCGCTCGTCTGGGCCGCCGAGGTCACCAGGTCGGTGTTGAGCCTGACGCTGAAGTCCGGCTGCGGAACGTAGACCTGGGGCAGTACGGGGCTCAGCGCCTCGGCGTTCTCGAAGGTGTTCCCGTTGGTGTCCTGCACGTTCCACTGCTGGACGTTCTTCTCGATGACGTAGGTGAACGTGCCGCCGGCCTTGGTGGCGGCGGAGTTGCAGGTGTCGGCCTTGCCCTCGGTGGAGCAGGACGTGAGACCGGCCGAGGTGCCCTTGCTGCCACCGCCCCCGCCGCCTCCCCCGCTGCTACAGGCGGCGAGTGCCAGGACGAGCCCGGCGGTCAGTGTGAGGCCCCTTGTGAGGGCCGAGGAATGCGCGCGCATGTCCCTCCTTCGGCCGGCGGATGTCCGGCCTGTGCACGGCGGCCAGCGGCCGCGAGGAAGTTCGAGCTGCGCACCGACGGTAGAACGTCTGTGTACCTCCTTCACGTTCTCGTTCATACCGGGACGGCGACAATTCACCCTCGGTTATCCCTTGGAACCTTCCACCGCGGGCAAAAGGCCCTACACATGCCCCCGCTATGTCAAAGTCCCCGCAACATCGACTCCATGGCGGGGACCTGACGGGTTGTCAGACAGTGTCAGCCGACCGGGACACCGGCCTCCAGATAGAGCGCCGCACCGCGTTCGCGGGCCCGCAGCGCCCAGCGCAGCCGTTCGTAGCGCACCGGCGGCAGCAGTTCGGCGGCCTCCTGTTCGGTGACGAAGCGCCAGTCGCGCAGTTCGGGCCCCGGCAGCACCAGCCGGCCGGCCTCGGCGGAGTCCAGCCGGCCGCCGTCGAAGAGCAGCCGCAGTCCGCCGTAGCGGGGCGGGGTGGGCCGCTCCCAGTCGATGACGAGCAGCCCGGGCGGCTCCTCCAGTCGTATGCCGGTCTCCTCCTCGACCTCACGGACGCCGGCCCGCGCGGGCGCCTCACCGGGCTCGACGACTCCGCCGGGGAACTCCCAGCCGGCCTTGTACGTGGGGTCGACGAGGAGGAACCGGTCCTGTTCGTCGAAGAGGAGGACGCCCGCGGCGACGGTCTCGGCGGTGGGCTCGGGCGTCTGCACGATGTCGCACGCCGCGGCCTCGCCGCTGCCGACGGCCGCCGCGATCCGTACCGCCGTCTCGTACGGCGTGAGGTCGCTGGTGTCGACGAGATGGGCGTCGGCGCCGATCCAGGAGGCGAGGGCGGCGCGGTAGGCCTCGATCCGGTCGTACGACCACTGGCGGACGCGCATCTCGCCGTCGGGGAGGTCGGGCGGGACCTCCCGCCCGGCTATTCGCGCGCGCAGGATCGTTTCGGCCGGGGTGAGGCACAGATGGCGGACGGCGATCCGGCGGGCGGCGAGGCCGCCGAAGATCTCGTCGCGGTACTCCTGGCGCAGCAGTGTCATGGGAACCACCAGGGTCCCGCCCAGCTCGGCGAGCATCGCGGCCGCCGTGTCGATCACCAGGCGTCGCCAGATCGGCAGATCCTGGAAGTCACCGACCTCGGCGAGGCGCTTGGCCGGCAACAGGTGTGTCAGCACCGCGCCGATGACCTCGGGGTCGAAGAGCGTGCTGTTCGGGATCAGTTCGATCAGTTCACGTGCGGTGGTGGTCTTACCCGCACCGAACGCGCCGTTGACCCAGACGATCACGGACTCCCCCTCTTCTGTTGGCCCCCTGTGGCTTGCCCGCTCCACACTGCCACGGAAACCAGCTCCCGTTGAGGGCGCCCAAGACGGAGTGCCGGCGTCCCCTCCACGGAACACCGGCACCGCTGTCCGCCCCTGCTCCAGAGGGCTACTCCTGCCCCAGCAGGTTCTGGTCGAACTGGAAGCTGTCCTGGCTGACTCCGGGGTCGACGTGCTCCAGGGTGTCCGAGACGTTCAGGTCGCCGAGGGTTCCGTTGTCGGCCGAGTGGGACGGGGTGATGGCGGCCACGACGAATCCGGTGGCCAGGCTGGCGATGGCGAGCATGCTGCGCTTCTTCATGCCCGTTCCAACTGCGCGGACGGCGAGGGGTCACGGGGGACCGCGCGAGCGGAGCAACACCAAAGGGCAGCAGTGCGGCACTTTCCGCCCGGTCTCCGGGGAACATCGGATGACCTGCGGATATCCGGTCCAGACCAGAAGGCCGCGGATCGAAATGCCGAACGATCGCTACCGCACTCTTTCCAACAGACTCCCACACGTCCTACCGTAACCGCGCAGAGCGATGGCGCGAACACGCCGTCGTCCCGTTTCGCGAGTCGGAGGAACGTAATGAGGCGTCACCCTCGCACCCGCAGGACCCGGCGAAGAGTGGTCGGAGCACTGACCGCCGCCTTGTTGTGTACGGCGGGCCTCGCGGGACCCGCCGTCGCCGGCACCGGATCCGGGTCCCCCGCCCTCGCCGACGGCCTGGCCCTCACCCCGCCGATGGGCTTCAACAACTGGAACTCCACGCACTGTTCGGCGGACTTCGACGAGGCCATGGTCGAGGGGATCGCGGACCTCTTCGTGGCGAAGGGCCTCAAGGCCGCGGGGTACCAGTACGTCAATCTCGACGACTGCTGGGCCCTGCCGGAGCGGGACGCGGACGGCAAGCTGGTCCCGGACCCGGCGCGCTTCCCGCACGGCATCAAGGCGGTCGCCGACTATGTGCACGCCAAGGGCCTCAAACTCGGCATCTACACCAGCGCCGGCACCAAGACCTGCAACGACGCGGGTTTCCCGGGCGCGCTCGGTCACGAGTACAGCGACGCCCGGCAGTTCGCCGACTGGGGTGTCGACTACCTCAAGTACGACAACTGCAACAACCAGGGCGTGGACGCGAAGCAGCGTTACCGCACCATGCGGGACGCCCTCGCGGCCACCGGGCGGCCCATCGTCTTCAGCATCTGCGAGTGGGGCGAGAACAAACCCTGGGAATGGGCCGCAGACGTCGGGCAGTTGTGGCGCACCACCGGGGACATCAGCGACAGCTGGGGCTCCATGCTGTCGATCCTCAAGCAGAACCTGCCGCTCGCGCCGTACGCCGGACCCGGTCACTGGAACGACCCGGACATGCTGGAGGTCGGCAACGGCGGCATGACCGACACCGAGTACCGCTCGCACTTCTCGATGTGGTCGATCATGGCCGCGCCCCTCCTGATCGGCACCGACCTGCGCAAGGCCTCCCAGGCGACCCTCGACATCCTGGACAACAAGGAGGTCATCGCCGTCGACCAGGACCCGCTCGGCAGGCAGGGCACGGTGATCTCCTCGGCGGACGGACGCTGGGTCGTCGCCAAGCGGATGCAGGACGGCAGCCGTGCCGTGGCCCTGTTCAACGAGTCCGGCTCGGCACAGCGGATAGCGACCTCCGCGACGGCCGTGGGCCTGCCGAAGGCTCCCGCCTACACACTGCGCGACCTGTGGCAGCACCGCAGTTACAACACGGCCGGCACCGTCTCGGCGATCGTCCCGGCCCACGGCACGGTACTGGTGCGCGTCGCCGCCGACCGGCACTGGGCGGCCAACCCGCCGGCCGTAGAACTCGGTCTGAACGGCAGCCGGTTCATAGAGCCGGGGACCCGGACCGCGCTCACCTCGTCGGTGACGGACCTGGGGCGCACCGCGGCAGAGCGGGTCTCCGTGTCGCTCACCGGCCCCGACGGCTGGAAGATCAGGGCGACTTCGCCGACACGGGCCACCGCGCTGCGGACCGGCCGTGCCCTGCACACGGGTTGGCAGGTGACCGCACCCGCCGGGACGCCCCGGGGGTCGTACGACCTGCGTCTCAGGGCGAGTTACCGGTCACCGGGCGGAGTGCGGACCGAGAGCGCGGTGACGATCACGACGACCGTCGCGGACGCACCGCCCGCCGGCAGCTCCTACCTCAGCGACCTGACCTGGCTCACCAGCAGCAACGGCTGGGGGCCGGTGGAACGCGACACCAGCAACGGAGAGTACGACGCCGGTGACGGGCATCCGATCACCATCGGCGGGGTGGTGTACCCCAAGGGGCTCGGCACGCACGCCGCGAGCGACGTCGAGTACTTCACCGGGAAGTCCTGCGAGAAGGTCACCGCCGAGGTCGGGGTGGACGACGAGGAGTCCGCCAACGGGACCGTGTCCTTCGAGGTCTGGGCCGACGGCAGGAAGGTCGCCGCCACCGGCGTGCTCACCACCGACATGGCCGCCCAGTCACTCACCGCCGACGTGACCGGCGCCGAGGTGGTCCGACTCGTCGTCACCGACGGCGGCGACGGCATCACCTCCGACCACGCGGACTGGGCGGACGCGAAGATCACCTGCTGACCCCCGGCCCACCACAGCCACGGGCCCCTCAGAGCGGCCCGGTCGGACGGACCTGAACTCCTGCCGACCGGGCCTGAACGTTCCTGCCGTGCGCGGCCGGGGTTTCTCAGACCCCGGCCGCCGTCGCGTCCGGCCTGCGGGCCAGCGCGGCGGCCGCGGCGCCCACCAGGCCCGCGTCCGTGCCCATCTGGGCCGGCACCACGGTCAGGCGCTGCACGAAGGAGAGCGTCGCGTAGTCGGTGAGCGCCTTGCGCAGCGGCGTGAACAGGATGTCCCCCGCCTTGCCCACGCCGCCGCCGATCACCGCTATGTCGATCTCGACCAGCGTCGCGGTGGCCGCGATCCCCGCCGCCAGCGCCTGCGCGGCCCGCTCGAAGGAGGCCACCGCGACCGGGTCGCCGGCCCGGGCCGCGGCCGCCACCGCCGCCGCCGAGGTGTCCCCGTCGGGACCGGGCCGCCAGCCGCCGTCCAGGGCGCGCCGGGCGATGTTGGGGCCGCTCGCGATGCGTTCCACGCAGCCGCGCGACCCGCAGGGGCAGGGGTCGCCGTCCAGGTCGACGCTGATGTGGCCGATGTGACCGGCGTTGCCCGTGGGTCCCGGGTGCAGCTTGCCGCCGAGCACCAGACCGCCGCCCACACCCGTGGACACCACCATGCACAGCGCGTTGTCGTGGCCGCGTGCGGCGCCCTGCCAGTGTTCGGCGGCCGTGATGGCGACGCCGTCGCCGATCAGCTCGACCGGCAGGCCGCCGGCCGCCGCGCGCACCCGTTCGACGAGCGGATAGTCCCGCCAGCCCGGCACGTTGACCGGGCTCACGGTGCCGGCGGAGGCGTCCACCGGGCCCGCGCTGCCGATCCCGAGCGAGCCGGCCCGCTCCCACAGGGGTGAACCGGCGAGCTCGCCGACCACCTCCTCGACGGCCCCCATGACCGTCTCGCCGTCCTGCTGGGCGGGTGTCGCGCGCTGGGCGCGCGCCTGGATCCGTCCGTGGCCGTCCACCAGCGCGCCGGCGATCTTGGTGCCGCCGATGTCGAGGGCCGCCACGAGGTCGGTGTGCATCAGAGTCAGATCTCCCCGTCAACCATGAGTAGCCAAGTGAAAATACAGGCCGGTCAAGCGGTGGGGACGCAGGCCGGAGATTGCGGTGGACAGTCTCCCTCGCATCTGACAACGTTGTCCAGGCTCTATGCTCGACGCCACATCCTCATACAAACGCATGAGCCTGTGTATCCCTGATACAAACCCATGAGCTACACACTCATGAGCCGGGCCACCGACCCGTGAGCCCATGCATCCCGTGGACGACAGGACAGGACGCCGTACCGTGCCCGAGACCTCCCGCCGCGCAGACCGTCTTCCCGGCTCCCGTTACGGGACCCGGCCGACGATGAAGGACGTCGCCGCGCGGGCCGGCGTGGGCCTGAAGACGGTCTCCCGGGTGGTCAACGGCGAGCCCGGGGTGACCCCGGACACGGAGCGCCGGGTCCAGGAGGCGATCGACGCGCTGGGCTTCCGCCGCAACGACAGCGCACGGGTGCTGCGCAAGGGCCGCACCGCGAGCATCGGTCTCGTCCTGGAGGACCTCGCCGACCCGTTCTACGGCCCGCTGAGCCGCGCGGTGGAGGAAGTGGCCCGCGCCCACGGGGCGTTGCTCATCAACGGATCCAGCGCCGAGGACCCGGAGCGCGAGCAGGAGCTGGCCCTCGCGCTGTGCGCGCGGCGGGTGGACGGTCTGGTGGTGATCCCGGCCGGGGACGACCACCGGTATCTGGAGCCGGAGATCAGGGCGGGCGTGGCGACGGTGTTCGTGGACCGGCCGGCCGGGAAGATCGACGCCGACGTGGTGCTCTCCGACAACTACGGCGGTGCCCGGGACGGGGTCGCCCACCTGATCGCGCACGGCCACCGCCGGATCGGGTTCATCGGCGACATGCCCCGCATCCACACGGCGGCCGAGCGGCTGCGCGGCTACCGGGCCGCGATGGAGGACGCCGGGATACCCGTCGAGGAGGCGTGGACCTCCCTCGGCGTGACGGACCCGGAGCGGGTGCGCCGGGCCGCCGAGGAGATGCTGTCCGGACCCGAGCCGGTCACCGCGGTCTTCGCGGGCAACAACCGGGTGACGGTCACCGTGATCCGGGTGCTGGCGGAGCTGTCCCGCCCGGTCGCGCTGATCGGCTTCGACGACATCGAGCTCGCCGATCTGCTGAACCCGGGCATCACCGTCGTCGCCCAGGACGCGGCGCTGCTCGGCCGCACCGCCGCCGAGCGGCTCTTCCGCCAGCTGGACGGCACCCTCCTGGCACCGGAGCGGATCGAACTGCCGACCCGGCTGATCACCCGCGGCTCGGGCGAGCTGCCGCCGGCGGAGTGAGCCGCGCATGACGGGCGCCACGCTCGCGGAACTCGGCCTCGACCGGGCGCCCCGCGACCATCCGCTGACCTATCCGGGCGACTGGCCCGCGGACTCCGGGCTGCTCGACGGCGACCGGCTGCTGCCGCTGGACCGGCTGGTGCACGACGACGGCCGGGTGCCGGTGCTCGCGGTCGGCTCCAACGCCTCCCCCGCCCAACTCCAGCACAAGATGGCCGAGTCCGGGGTCACCGGGGTGATCCCCATGGTGCGCGCCAGGGTGGCCGGCCTCGCGGTCGGCGTCTCCGCCCATGTCAGCCGGCTCGGCTATGTCTCGGCTTCGCCGGTCGAATCCGCCTCCTCCGTCAGCGAGTTGTTCGTGGTCTGGCTGGACGGGCGGCAGCTGGAGGTGATCGACGCGAGCGAGGGCGTACCGCTGCCCGACGGCAACTTCGCCCGGGCCTGGCTGCCCGCGCCGGCCGTACGCGTCGGCCTGGCGGACGGCACCACGCTCCCGGGCGTGCACGCCTACGTCAACCGCCACGGCGTCCTGCACGACGGCACCGGCACCCCGCGGCGGCACCCCGGCGAGCGTGACCTGCTCACCGGACTCCTCGCGGATTCGGCCGAGTTGAGGAAGCTGTTCGGTGCCACCCCGGAGGAGTTCTGTGCGCGGGCGCGGGCCGACGCCGGACTGTGCCGGCGGGGCACCCGGCTGTTCGCCGAGCGGGGGTGGGCGGTCGCGTCGGGTCTCGAGCGGTACCTGAGCGCTCAGCAGACGGGAAGTCCGGGGACCGGCTCGTCGTTGGCGCCGCCCGCGAGGTAGACGTCGCTGATGTACACGCCGGTGTTGCCGTTGTCGTCGTCGGTCCTGGCCCACCAGACGTTGGTCCATCTGCCGTGGGTCTCACGGCGGCCCAGGTCGGCCTGGCAGTAGAAGGCGTGGGCCCCGGGGTGGACCTTCCCGGCCTTGGTGCCCGAGGCGGTGTAGGACTTGGCGGCGCTGCGGACCTCGCAGGTGTAGGTGGAGTCGCCGGCGGACCGGCACGCCGGAGCGGGCGTGGCGGTGGCGCTCGCGGCCGCCGTGGTGGTGGCCGCGCTCGGGGACGGGCCCGCGCCGGAGGCGGTCGCCGAGGCCGGGTCGGACGCGTGGGTCGTGGGGCTGCCGTTCGTGGGTCGGGTGGGGTCCCCGGTCGGGGCGGTGGTCGTCTCCTCGCCCTGCCCCATGGGGTCCGGCTCGGCCGAGTGCCCGGTCCCGGCACCGTGGATGCCCTTCGAGGCGTTCGCCCGGGCCGAGACGGGCGGGGCCGCGTCCGGCTTCGCCGGGTGCCCCCTGTCGTTCAGCAGGGCGATGGTCAGCCCGACCGTGGCGAGGACGACGCCGACGGCGACCGTGGCGAGCCGCCCGGCCCGACGGCGTGCGCGGCGGCCCGGACCGGGCGACGGGGCGGGTCTCGCCCGGCCGGGCCCGGGCGAGCGGCCTAAACCGCTTCCGGACACCGCACCGGCGCCCTGGTCCCGCGCCCCGGAGCCGCCATCCGGCTGCACATCGGAGGCCAGGACTTCGGCAGCCTCCGCCTCGGGCTCGGGCACCTGGGCAGGAGCGGCGACAGCCTCGTCGAGAGGCCGCTGAGGGGACCCCTGTCCGGCTTCCTGGGCCGCTCCCTCGTCGGTTGCCCGGGCCGGGTCCGGTTCCGGGAGGGGCCCGGGCACGTCCGGGCCGGGTTCTGCCGGTGCCGGCTGCCGCAGTGCGGTCGTGGGTGTGTCCGCGCCGGGTTCCCGTGCCGCCGTCCGCAGGAGTTCGCGGGCCTCCTCGGCCGCCGGGCGGGCGTCGGGACGCTTGTCCATCAGCCGGCGCAGGACAGGGGCGAGGGGCCCGGCCAGGCGGGGCTCCGGGAGGGGTTCGTCGACGATCGCGGCGAGGGTGGAGAACGTGGACGTGCGGCGGAACGGCGAGGCGCCCTCGACGGCCGCGTAGAGGGCCGCGCCGAGCGCCCAGACGTCGGAGGCCGGGCCGGGATCGGCGCCCATGGCACGTTCGGGGGCCATGTAGTCGAGCGAGCCCACGAGTTCACCGCTGCGGGTCAGCTGTGCGGTGGAGCCGTCGCCGGGATCGTCCATGGTGGCGATGCCGAAGTCGGTGAGGACGACCCGGCCCGTACGGTCGAGGAGGATGTTGCCCGGCTTGACGTCACGGTGCAGGACCCCGACCCGGTGGGCCGCGGCCAGGGCGTCCATCACCTCGGCGCCGACACGGGCGGCCTCGCGCGGATCCAGGGTGCCGCGTTCGCGCAGCACGTCGTCCAGCGAGGGTCCGTCGATCAGCTCCATGACGATGAGCGGCCGGCCCTCGACCTCGGCGATGTCGTGCACCACGATCACGGCCGGATGGCGCACCCGGGCCGCCGCCCGTGCCTCGCGCTGCATCCGCAGCCGCAGCTCGGCCAGTTCGGCTCCGGCGCTGTCCGTGTAGGCCCGCAGCTCCTTGACGGCCACCTCGCGGCCGAGGACCTCGTCGAGGGCGCGCCACACCACCCCCATCCCGCCACGCCCGAGCCGGGCCACGACCCGGTACCGCCCTGCCAGCAGGCGACCGGTCCCGTCAGCCTGTCCGTACCCACCCGACACCACAGCCCCGCTCCTGACGCCCGTCCCTGAATGGCGCCCCAGAGTACGGGGCGGTGACAGGGACGGTTCAAGTGGCCTGCTGATGCTGTGACTTGGCCGCCACCGGTCAGTTGCCGGAGGCCGTCAGGTCGCCGCGCCGGGGCGCCGCGAAACCCTCCAGGTCGGCGCGGGTCAGGCCGGTCAGCCGGGCCACCTCGGCGATGTCGAGGGCCCCGCAGTCCAGTCCGCGCAGCAGGAAGCCGCTGAGGGCCTTGGCGGTGGCGGGCTCGTCCATGACGTCGCCGCCGGCCCGGTTGGCGTACCGGGCGAGCCGGCCTGCGGCCCGGTCCAGACCCTCGCGGTAGAAGGCGAACACGGCCGCGTACCGGGTGGGGAGGTGGCCGGGGTGCATGTCCCAGCCCTGGTAGTAGGCGCGGGCCAGGGCGCGCCGGGTGAGGCCGTAGTGCAGCCGCCAGGCGTCGTGCACCTGGGCCGTCGGGCCGACCGGCAGCACGTTGGTGGAGCCGTCGGACACCCGGACGCCCGTGCCCGCGGCGGCGACCTGCATGATCGCCTTGGCGTGGTCGGCGGCCGGGTGGTCGCTGGCCTGGTGGGCGGCCGACACGCCGAGGCAGGCGCTGTAGTCGAAGGTGCCGTAGTGCAGTCCGGTGGCGCGGCCCTCGGCGGCCTGGATCATCCGGGCGACGGTGGCGGTGCCGTCGGTGGCGAGGATGGCCTGGCTGGTCTCGATCTGGATCTCGAACCCGATCCGGCCGGGCGTCAGGCCGTACACCTTCTCGAAGGCCTCCAGGAGCCGGACCATCGCGGTGACCTGTTCGGGGTAGGTCACCTTCGGCAGGGTCAGCACCAGGCCGTCGGGGAGCCCGCCGGCCCGCATCAGTCCGGTGAGGAAGACGTCCAGGGTGCGGATGCCCCGGTCGCGCACCGGGGCCTCCATGCACTTCATCCGGATGCCCGTGTACGGCGGCGCGGTGCCCTTCTCGTAGGCCTCGGCGACGAGCCGCGCCGCCCGGGCCGCCGTCTCGTCCTCCTCGGTGTCGGGCCGGGGGCCGTAGCCGTCCTCGAAGTCGACGCGCAGGTCCTCGACCGGCTCGCGTTCCAGCTTGGCGCGGACACGGGCGTGGACCGGCTCGGCGAGGTCGTCCGGCAGGCCGAGCACGGCGGCGAAGGAGGCCGCGTCGGGGGCGTGTTCGTCGAGGGCGGCCAGCGCCCGGTCGCCCCAGGAGCGGACGGTGCCGGCGTCGAAGGCGTCGCCCGGGACGTAGACGGTGTGGACGGGCTGGCGGGTCCCCGGGTCGCCCGGATAGCGGCGCTCCAGCTCGGCGTCGACGGGTGCGAGGGAGGCGCTGATCTCCTCGCTGACGGCGCCCGTGAGGCTCGTCGCCACCTGCTCCTGCTGGCCCTGGCCCATCCGACACCCTCCTGTTTTCCACTGTACGGAATCAACAATCCGTTGAATGAAGTTATCCGGGAGCCTTCGGGACGGTCAACACCCTGTCCACGGGGCGACACGCCCCCATCTGGACATGTTCACGCTCATCTCACACCTGGGTATCACACTGCTCAACGCCCGCCCGTCCGGCTTGTGCCCCTGAAGGAGCCGCCGTGCCGAACCAGCGCCGAGTCACCCGCCGGCTGGGACTGCAGGCCTTGTTGGCCGCAGCGGTCACCCTGCCCCTGTCCAGTGCCGCGATCATCCCCTCCGCCGCCTCCTCAGCCGCCTCGCGTGCCCGCCGGGCGTCCACCCTGGCGGCGCCGTCCCGGCCGGCGCCCCGCCTCGACGTCATGACCTTCAACCTCCGGTACGCCAGCAGCGCCGAGCCCAACAGCTGGGCCGACCGCCGGCCGGTGATGGGCGAACTGCTGCGCCGCGCGCGCCCCCAGGTCATCGGCACCCAGGAAGGCCTCTACCAGCAGCTGCGCGACATCGACACCGACCTCGGACCGCACTACGACTGGATCGGCACCGGCCGCGAGGGCGGCAGCCGGGACGAGTCCACCGCCGTCTACTACGACGTCAGGCGCCTGGCCCCGGTGGAGCACTACACCTTCTGGCTCTCCGACACCCCGGAGGTCGTCCGCTCCAACACCTGGGACGCCGCCTTCCCCCGCATCGTCACCTGGGTCCGCTTCCGGGATCTCGCCGACGACGGGCGGGAGTTCTACGTCGCCAACACCCACTTCGACCAGAGGAGCCAGTACGCGCGCGAGCGCAGTGCCACGCTCCTGGTCCGCCGGATCGCGGAGTTCGACCGGGCGCTGCCCGTCGTGGTGACCGGTGACTTCAACGCCTACGCCCACAAGAACCCGGCCTACGACACCCTGGTGGACTCCGGGCTCGTCGACACCTGGGACGCGGCGGAGCACCGCGGCCCCCAGTACGCGACCTTCCACGGCTACCACCGCCTCAGGCCGGACGGCGACCGCATCGACTGGATCCTGACCTCGCCGGGGGTGACCACCCACCGGGCGACGATGGACACCTTCTCGATGCAGGGCCAGTTCCCGAGCGACCATCTGCCCGTGCAGGTCTCGCTGAGCCTGCGCTGACACGCCGAGGCCCCCGTGACCGGTACCGGTCACGGGGGCCTCGGACAGCCCGGCGGGGGGGGATCAGCCCTTGCGGGCCTTGACCTCGTCGGTGAGCTGGGGCACGACGTCGAAGAGGTCGCCGACCACGCCGAAGTCGACCAGCTCGAAGATCGGGGCCTCGGCGTCCTTGTTGACGGCGACGATGGTCTTCGAGGTCTGCATGCCGGCGCGGTGCTGGATCGCGCCGGAGATGCCGTTGGCGATGTACAGCTGCGGGGAGACGGACTTGCCGGTCTGGCCCACCTGGTTGGTGTGCGGGTACCAGCCCGCGTCCACCGCGGCACGCGAGGCGCCGACGGCCGCGCCGAGGGAGTCGGCGAGGGCCTCGATGATCGCGAAGTTCTCGGCGCCGTTGACGCCGCGGCCGCCGGAGACCACGATCGCGGCCTCGGTCAGCTCCGGACGCCCGGTCGACTCACGCGGGGTACGGCCGGTCACCTTGGTACCGGTCGCCTTCTCCGAGAAGGTCACCGCGAGGGCCTCGACCGCACCGGCGGCCGGGGCGGCCTCCACGGCGGCCGAGTTCGGCTTGACCGTGATGACCGGAGTGCCCGTGGAGACACGGGTCCTGGTGGTGAAGGACGCGGCGAACACCGACTGGGTCGCCACCGGACCCTCCTCGCCGGCCTCCAGGTCGACGGCGTCGGTGATGATGCCGGAGCCGATGCGCAGCGCCAGACGCGCGGCGATCTCCTTGCCCTCCGCGGAGGACGGCACCAGGACGGCGGCCGGGGAGACCGCGGCCACGGCGGCCTGCAGCGCGTCGACCTTCGGGACGACCAGGTAGTCGGCGTACTCCGAGGCGTCGTGGGTGAGGACCTTGACCGCGCCGTGCTCGGCGAGCGCGGCGGCGGTGTCGGCGGCGCCGTTGCCCAGCGCGACGGCGACGGGCTCGCCGATGCGGCGGGCCAGGGTCAGCAGCTCCAGGGTGGGCTTGCGGACGGCACCGTCCACGTGATCGACGTAGACGAGGACTTCAGCCATGGGATTGCTCTCCTGCGAAACGAAGTTGAGGGGCGGTCGGCGACTGCGGGGCTCAGATGAACTTCTGGCCCGCGAGGAACTCGGCGAGCTGCTTGCCGCCCTCGCCCTCGTCCTTGACGATCGTGCCCGCGGTGCGGGCCGGGCGCGCGGTGGCGTCCTCGACCTTGGTCCAGGCGCCCTCCAGGCCGACCTCCTCCGCCTCGATGTCGAGGTCGGACAGGTCCCAGGACTGAACCGGCTTCTTCTTGGCCGCCATGATGCCCTTGAAGGACGGGTAGCGCGCCTCACCCGACTGGTCGGTCACCGACACGACGGCCGGCAGGGAGGCCTCCAGCTGCTCGGAGGCGGCGTCGCCGTCACGGCGGCCCTTGACCGTGCCGTCCTCGACCGAGACCTCGGAGAGCAGGGTGACCTGCGGGACGCCCAGACGCTCGGCCAGCAGCGCCGGGACGATGCCGGCGGTGCCGTCCGTGGAGGCCATGCCGGAGACCACCAGGTCGAAGCCGGCCTTCTCGATCGCCTTCGCCAGCACCAGCGAGGTACCGATCGCGTCGGTGCCGTGCAGGTCGTCGTCCTCGACGTGGATCGCCTTGTCCGCGCCCATCGACAGCGCCTTGCGCAGCGCGTCCTTGGCGTCCTCGGGACCCACGGTCAGGACCGTGACCTCGACGTCGTCGTCCGAGTTCTCGGAGATCTGCAGCGCCTGCTCGACCGCGTACTCGTCCAGCTCGGAGAGCAGACCGTCCACGTCGTCACGGTCGACGGTCAGGTCATCGGCGAAGTGCCGGTCGCCAGTGGCGTCGGGCACGTACTTCACAGTGACAACGATCCTCAAGCTCACGCCGGCTCTCCTACTGCATCGTCTTTTCTGGGCTGCCTCTTGCAGGCAGCATAGGCGCCTGAAGCGGCCGATTCCGGTCGGGGCGGCCGTGCGCTCCGAACGAAATATTACTCGTCAGTACACCCAGTCTGTTCCCGCTAAGCAAGCGCTTTGAACTGTGACCTTCGCAACGCAGCGTAACCGGAACTCGACGCCTTCGCGGAACCGGGGGCGCGTGATCAATCCCGCAGGCCGTTGAAGCCGCCCTGGTGGTAGAGGAGCGGCCGGCCGGTCCGGGAGGGGTCGCCGAGGACCACCTCGGCCAGCACGATGCGGTGGTCCCCGGCCGGGACCCGGGCGACGATCCGGCACACCAGCCAGACCAGCACGTCGTCGAGGACGGGAACCCCCGCGTGCCCCTCGCGCCATGCGGTCGGGGCGGCGAACCGGTCGGCGCCGCTGCGCGCGAAGGTGGCCGCGAGCTCCGCCTGGTGCTCGCCGAGGATGTGGACGCCGATGTGCTCGGCGGTGGATATCGCGGGCCAGCTGGAGGCGCCCGTGCCGACACCGAAGGAGAGCATCGGCGGCTCGGCGGAGACGGAGACCAGGGAGGTGGCGGTGAAGCCGACCGGGCCGTCGGCACCGGGCGCGGTGATCACCGCGACTCCGGCCGCGTGCCGCCGGAAGGCGGAGCGGAGCAGTTCGGGAGAGGCGAGCTGGGGCGTGCCGAGGTCGGGCGTGGCCGTCATGGAGTTGTCCTTCTGGGGAGGCGGTCCTGGGGTCCGAAGCTGCTCAGCAGCCCGGACAGCGCGCGCTCGCGGTGCGGGCCAGGTCCACGTGGACCCGCCCGAAGAGAAGGAGTTCCTGAGGCATACAGTCAGGCTGACGATAGGTGGTGCGCCCAGTCAAGTACGTTCCGGCATGTGAAAGCTGTCTCACCGTCATCCTCACCTCCGTCAGACCGCTTCTCCGAGCGCCGCGATGACATCCGCGCGGCGGGGCTGTCCGGTGGCCCGGCGCACCACCCGCCCGTCCGCGTCCAGCACCAGTACGGTGGGCGTCTTGAGGATCTCCAACTCGCGTACGAGGTCGAGGTGCGCCTCCGCGTCGATCTCGACGTGGGTCACTCCGGGGACCATTCCCGCCACCTCGTCCAGGACGCGCCGGGTGGCCCGGCAGGGGGCGCAGAACGCGCTGGAGAACTGCACCAGCGTGGCCCGTTCGCCCAGTTCGCCGCCGAGTTCGGCCGCCCCGAGCCGTTTGCCGTCGTCCCGCCCACGCACGCGTACCCTCCCGCTCCGCCGCTTGTGCAGCACTCCGAAGGCGCTCGCCGCCGCGAGCACCGCCACGCACACCACCAGTCCGGTCATCACCCGCACAAGCTCTCACGAGGCCGCACATCACCGGCATAAGCGTTCACGAGACTGCAAAGATTCCCGGCTCCCCCTGCGGCCTCCGGGGCGGAATCCTTGGTTGATGGACATCGACGCACGTGGGCCGCGGTTCGGCGCGGCCGTGACGACGGTTGTGCTGGCCGTCGCACTGATCACCCGCAGCCCCTGGATCCTGGCCTGGCAGACGCTGGCGTTCGCGTTCGGCGCGGCCGGCGGGGTGGGGCGCTCGCCGTACGGGCTGCTGTTCCGGACGGTCGTACGGCCCCGGCTCGCTCCCCCGACCGAGTTCGAGGCGCCGGAGCCGCCGCGGTTCGCGCAGGCCGTGGGGCTGGTCTTCGCCGGCCTGGGTCTGGTCGGGTTCACCGTCGGCCCGGAGTGGCTGGGGCTCGCGGCGACCGGGCTCGCACTCGCCGCGGCCTTCCTCAACGCGGCGTTCGCATACTGCCTGGGGTGCGAGATGTTCCTGCTCCTGCGGAGGCTCACGGTACGCGCGGAGTAAACGGGCATTAAAAGTACGAGGTGGATCAATAGGCCAACGTGACGAGGATCTCGCCGCTCCCGGGCACCAGGGCTGGCCCCCTGTCCGTTCTTCGGGCACGATCTGCGAGACGCCGTAAACCTACGGCTGCGTAACTTTCCCGCCGGGAACCCCTTTCCCAGGCAGAGCAGAAAGGGTCCGCCCCGCCCATGGCAGAGCTGGTCTACCGTCCCGTCATCGGTTTCGCCAAGACGCTGTTCAAGGTCTGGGACCTGAAGATCGACTGCCAGGGTTCGGAGAACATCCCGCGCTCGGGCGGTGCGGTGCTGGTGAGCAATCACATCAGCTACCTGGACTTCGTCTTCGACGGTCTGGCGGCCCTTCCGCAGAAGCGCCTGGTGCGGTTCATGGCGAAGGAGTCGGTGTTCCGGCACCGGATCTCCGGGCCGCTGATGCGCGGGATGAAGCACATCCCGGTGGACCGCGCCCAGGGCGAGGAGGCGTACCAGCACGCGCTGGACTCGCTCAAGTCCGGTGAGGTCGTGGGGGTCTTCCCGGAGGCCACCATCTCGCAGTCCTTCACACTGAAGAGCTTCAAGTCGGGCGCGGCGCGTCTCGCCCAGGAGGCCGGCGTCCCGCTGGTGCCGATGGCGCTGTGGGGCACCCAGCGCATCTGGACCAAGGGCCAGCCGCGCAACTTCAAGCGCAACCACCTGCCCGTCACGATCCGTGTCGGCGAGCCGGTCGAGGCGCCGCGTGACCAGTACGCGGGCGCCATCACCCGCCGCCTGCGCGGCCGCGTCCAGGACCTGCTGGACGCCGCCCAGCGCGCCTACCCGGCCCGCCCGAAGGACACGGCGGACTCCTGGTGGCTCCCGGCCCACCTCGGCGGCACGGCGCCCACGCAGGAGCAGCTGAAGGCCGCCGAGGCGGTCTGACCCTCAGGCCGCCGACTCGGGCGCCCGTACCTCGACGCGTGCGCCCGGACTGAACTTCTCCAGCAGCTCGGCGAGTTCGGCGCCCGCCGCCTCGACCTCCGGGACCGGCATCGGGGCGAGGCTCTCCAGCAGGAAAATGCCCGAGGTCGTCTCCTCGGTGAGCCGGGTGCGCGGGCCCTGGCGCCAGTTCCAGCGGCGGCAGGTGACGCCCGCGCCGTCGCACCACACGACCTCGCCGGCGTCCGGGTGCTCGACGGTCTCCGCGCCGCCCGCGACCGTCACGAAGTCCTCCTGGCCCGTGGCCCGCACCAGGCGCATCCCGCCCTCGACACGGTCGAGGTCCTCGCCCCCGACCGGGATGAGACGGGCGACGCTGACGGCGTTGTAGAGGTCCACGAGCAGGTTGATCCGGGGCAGGCCGCCGTCCGCGAGGGCCCGCCTGGCCAGCGCCTCGGCCGAGTTGCGGGTGCGCGACGGCTTGGACCCGAAGGCCGTGCAGACCGCGCGCCAGGCCGCCATGTGCGGGTCCTCGTGCGGGGCGCGCCCGTCGAGGCGTACGGCGAGACGGCGGGCCGCGTCGTCGAGGAGGGCCGAACTCGCCTCGGTGCTGGGGCCGTTGACCAGGCCGTGGGCCTCGATCGCGAGGTGCGTGAAGCCGGGCGCGAGGGCACGCACCTCGTCGGACACGGTGAGCGGGAGAGTCATCTGGCTTGCCTCAGAGTGCGGTGGGGAGCGTCTTCCAGAGGTACGGGCGGTCGGGCGCCGCTCTGAGCACGCCGAGCACGACCGGATGAGGTTCAGCGTACAGGACCGGATAGTCCACCTCATTGGACTCGGGGTCGGGGACCCAGGCCAGCCGCTCGCCGTCGAGGGAGAAGCGGGCGTCGACACCCGGCTTGTTGCCCCGCGGGTCCTGCCGGTGCCAGGCGCCGTTGAACCGGACCGCGACCAGGCCGTGCACCACGTGACCCGCGCCGTCGTCGTGCGCCAGCCGCTGGTAGCACAGGGCGGTGGGGATGTCCTCGACCCGCAGCAGGGCGGTGAGGGCATGGGCCTTGGCGAAGCAGCTGCCGGTACGCCGCTCCAGCACGTCCGAGGCGCGCCAGGTGACGCGCGGATCGCCGAAGTCGGCGGAGTGCGGGATCTCGTCCCGGACGAACTCGTAGGCAGCCCGCGCATAGGCATACGAGTCCTCGGCCTCGGCCGCCAGCCGTGCGGCCTGCTCGCGGACCACCGGATGGTCATGGTCGATGACCTCGTCAGCGGCGAGATATGCGGACAGGTCGGCGGTGTTCTGGATCAGCTCCATGCCCGCAGAGCATAGAAACGCGATCACCCGAGAGTCAATTACTTTTCAGGTGACCGCATATCTATGCACAGGGCGCTATCGCGCCATCTCCTCCTTGAGCGCGGCCACGAACGCGTCCACGTCCTCCTCGGTCGTGTCGAAGGCGCACATCCAGCGGACGTCGCCGGCGGCCTCGTCCCAGAAGTAGAACCGGAACCGCTTCTGCAGGCGCTCGCTCACGTCGTGCGGAAGGCGGGCGAAGACCCCGTTGGCCTGCACCGGGTACAGGATCTCCACGCCGTGCACGGCACGGACGCCCTCGGCGAGCCGCTGGGCCATCTCGTTGGCGTGCCGGGCGTTGCGCAGCCACAGGTCCTTGGCGAGCAGGGCCTCCAGTTGCACCGACACGAAGCGCATCTTCGAGGCGAGCTGCATGGACAGCTTGCGCAGGTGCTTCATGTGGCTCACGGCGTCCTGGTTGATCACCACGACCGCCTCGCCGAACAGGGCGCCGTTCTTGGTGCCGCCCAGGGAGAGGATGTCGACGCCGACGGCGTTCGTGAACGTGCGCATCGGGACGTCCAGGGAGGCCGCCGCGTTGGCTATCCGGGAGCCGTCCAGGTGCACCTTCATGCCGTGCGCGTGGGCGTGCTCGCAGATCGCGCGGATCTCCTCCGGGGTGTAGAGGGTGCCCAGCTCGGTGCTCTGGGTGATCGACACCACCTGCGGCATCGCCCGGTGCTCGTCGTCCCAGCCGAAGGCCTGCCGGTCGATGAGCTCCGGGGTGAGCTTGCCGTCGGGGGTGGGCACGGTGAGCAGCTTGAGGCCGCCCATGCGTTCGGGGGCGCCGCCCTCGTCGACGTTGATGTGGGCGCTCTCGGCGCAGATCACCGCGCCCCAGCGGTCGGTGACCGCCTGGAGCGCGACGACGTTCGCGCCCGTGCCGTTGAAGACCGGGAAGGCCTCGGCCGTGGCGCCGAAGTGGCTGCGGACGATCCGCTGGAGGTTCTCCGTGTAGTCGTCCTCGCCGTACGCCACCTGGTGGCCGCCGTTGGCGAGGGCCAGGGCGGCCAGCACCTCGGGGTGCGCACCGGCGTAGTTGTCACTGGCGAAACCGCGGACCCGCGGGTCGTGGTGGCGACGCGCGTCGGTCTTCGGAGGGTTCACGGCTTCTCGGTCAGCCACAGACGGTTTCCGTTCACTTCGGCGGCGGGCTTGCTCCAGACGCCCTCGATGGCCTCGGCCAGGTCCTTGACGTCGGTGAAGCCCGCGAATTTCGCGTTGGGCCGCTCGGCGCGCATCGCGTCGTGCACCAACGCCTTCACCACCAGGATGGCAGCGGCGGAGGTCGGGCCCTCGGGCCCCCCGGACTTGCGGAAGAAGTCGGCGAGGGCGAGGGTCCACGCCTCCGCGGCGGCCTTGCCCGCGGCGTACGCGGCGTTGCCCGCGGTGGGCCTGCTCGCGGCCGCGGCGCTGATCAGGACGTACCGGCCGCGCTCGCTGCGCTGCAGCGCCTCGTGGAAGGCCAGGGAGGTGTGCTGCACGGTCTTCACCAGCAGCAGCTCCAGGAAGTCCCAGTCGTCGAGGCTGGTCTTGGTGAAGGTCTCGCTGCCGCGCCAGCCGCCCACCAGGTGCACCAGGCCGTCGACGCGGCCGAAGTCCTTCTCGACGTGGGCGGCCCAGTCCCGGGTGGACTGGAGGTCCAGCAGGTCCACCGTGTCGCCCGTGACGCTCGCGCCGCCGGACGCGTAGCGGGCCGCGTCCACGGCCTCCGAGAGCCGCTGCGGATCGTTGTCCGCGCCTACGACGGTCGCGCCCGCCTCCGCGAGGCGCAGCAGTGCCGCCCGGCCGGCGGGTCCGCCCGCCCCGGCCACCGCGATCACCGCACCACTGAGAGACCCGTTGCCCGTCATGTGCTTCCCCTCTTGAGCAGTGTTCCGGAGTCCGCCGCTCACGCGGCGACCGGCTCGGCGCTGTCCGCCGTGATGCCCTTGGTCTCGGCGATCACGTTCTTCAGTTTCTTGGACAGGGCCTCATAGAACATGCTCAGCGGAAACTCGTCCGGAAGCACGTCGTCCACGAGCTTGCGCGGCGGCAGGCTCAGGTCCAGGGCGTCGGGGCCCTTGGCCCACTTGGAGCCGGGGTGCGGGGCGAGGTAGGTGGCGACCAGTTCGTAGCCGGCGAACCAGTGGACGAGCTTCGGACGGTCGATGCCGTCCTTGTACAGCTTCTCGATCTCGGCGCACAGCTGGTTGGTGACCTGCGGGGCGCGCTCCCAGTCGATGGCGAGCTTGTTGTCGGTCCAGCGCACCACGTCGTGCTTGTGCAGGTAGGCGAAGAGCAGCTGGCCGCCGAGGCCGTCGTAGTTGCGGACGCGGTCGCCGGTGACCGGGAACCGGAACATGCGGTCGAAGAGCACCGCGTACTGCACGTCACGGGCCTGCGGGACGCCGTCGGCCGCCAGCTTCACGGCCTCCTTGAAGGCGGTGAGGTCGCAGCGCAGCTCCTCCAGGCCGTACATCCAGAACGGCTGGCGCTGCTTGATCATGAACGGGTCGAACGGCAGGTCGCCGTGGCTGTGGGTGCGGTCGTGGACCATGTCCCACAGCACGAAGGCCTCCTCGCAGCGCTTCTGGTCGTGGACCATGGCGGCGATGTCCTCGGGCAGGTTCAGGCCCAGGATGCCGACGGCCGCGTCGGTGACCCGGCGGAACCGGGCGGCCTCGCGGTCGCAGAAGATACCGCCCCAGGAGAATCGTTCCGGCGCCTCGCGCACGGCGATGGTCTCCGGGAAGAGAACGGCGGAGTTGGTGTCGTAGCCGGCCGTGAAGTCCTCGAACTTGATGCCGCAGAACAGCGGGTTGTCGTAACGGGTGCGCTCCAGCTCCGCCAGCCAGTCCGGCCAGACCATGCGCAGCACGACCGCTTCCAGGTTGCGGTCCGGGTTGCCGTTCTGCGTGTACATCGGGAAGACGACCAGGTGCTGGAGGCCGTCCGCGCGGCCCGCGGCGGGCTGGAAGGCCAGCAGCGAGTCGAGGAAGTCGGGAACCTGGAAGCCGCCGACGGCCCAGCGCCGCAGGTCCGTCACCAGCGCGTGGTGGTAGTCGGCGTCGTGCGGGAGCAGCGGCGACAGCTCCTCGACGGCAGCGATCACGGCATCCACGGCCCGCTCGGCGTCAGCGCGCCCCGGCGCGCCCTCGGCGTCGAAGTCGATGGACCCGTCCTTGGACTGCCATGGCCGGATCCGTTCCACGGCATCCTTGAGCACGGGCCACGCCGGGTGCTCGACCACCCTGGTCACGGGAGGAACCTGCTCCTCCGAGCCCACCTGCACAAGAATTTCCGTCATGACCCAACCTCCACGGGAGATGCTTCCGTGAGCACACCGTATGCATACGAGGTTTCTCCCAGCAAGGGGGACCTCGGGAAATTATCCTGTCACATCGCACCTTCACCGCGCTTTTTCCTGTGCGAAACCGTGAATGCGGTCACATCCACTACGGGTGGTGAGGGAGCGTCAGGTCCGGGGCACCGTAGGGATCCGGCCGGTCAACGCACAGCGGGACGCGCCCACCCCCGGGTGACCGCCGGTGGGGGCAGAGACCAGGCGCCGGGCGCCCGGCGCCGCAATCCTCCCGTGTAGGCACGGGTTCATCGCGACGGACGGCCATTAGGCTGCGCCCAGCCGCGTGGACAGCGACGTCCCGTCGTACGGTCCGCGTGCACCCCCCACCGCCGCCGTCGACGGAAGCGAGATGAATCTTGAACTTCCTTACCATCGGTCACCGCGGAGTCATGGGCCTCGAGCCCGAGAACACCCTCCGTTCCTTCGTCGCCGCGCAGCAGGCCGGCCTCGACCTGATCGAACTCGATCTGCACCTCAGCAAGGACGGCGCCCTGGTCGTCATGCACGACGCCGAGGTGGACCGCACGACCGACGGCACCGGCCCGATCGCCGAGAAGACCCTGGAGGAACTGCGCACGCTGGACGCGGGCCGGGGCGAACGGGTGCCGGTGTTCGAGGAGGTCCTGGAGGCGGTGCAGGCCCCCCTCCAGGCCGAGATCAAAGACGTCGCGGCGGCCCGGGCGCTGGCGGAGGTCATGCAGCGGCGGGACCTCGTGTCGCGGGTGGAGGTGTCCTCGTTCCACGACGAGGCGGTCGCCGAGATCGCCAGGCTGGTACCGGGGGTACGGACGGCGCTGATCGCCAGCCGGTACGGCACCGACGTGGTGGAGCGGGCGCGGGAGGCGGGGGCGGCGACGCTCTGCCTCAACATCCGGCGGCTGACCCTGGAGGTCGTCGAGCACGCCCGCAAGGCGGACCTGCGGGTGATCGGCTGGGTGGTGAACACCCAGGACCACCTGCGGCTGGTGCGCGCCCTCCAGCTGGACGGCGCGACGACCGACTACCCGGAGATCAAGCGCACCGCCCGCTTCACCGCGTGAGGGTCACACCAGGGGCTTGACCAGCAGCTCGAACTGCAGGTCGTCGCGGAGCGGGACACCGAAGCGCTCCTCGCCGTACGGGAACGGGCTCATCTCTCCCGTACGGCGGTAGCCGCGCCGCTCGTACCAGGCGATCAGGTCGTCGCGGACGGAGATCACCGTCATGTGCATCTCGGTGGCCCCCCAGTCCTCGCGGGCCTGGCGCTCCGCCTCCGCGATGACGACCTTGCCGAGGCCGGCGCCCTGGAGGGCGGGACTGACCGCGAACATGCCGAAGTAGGCGTGCGCGCCGCGGTGTTCGAGCTGGCAGCAGGCGACGATCCGGCCGTCCCGCTCGACGGTGAGCAGCCTGCTGTCCGGCGACTTGATCACCTGGAGGACGCCCTCGGGGTCGGTCCGCTGCCCGTCCAGGATGTCCGCCTCGGTGGTCCAGCCGGCCCGGCTGGCGTCGCCCCGGTACGCCGACTCGATCAGCGCCACCAGCGCGTCCACGTCGGTGTCGGTGGCGGCGCGGAAGGTCAGTGCGGTGGCGGCGTTGTCCATGGACTCCATGGGCGGGGTCTCCGATCTCGGGCGCGGTGAGCCGGACACGAGCCTAACGCCGCTGGTCGGGTCCCGGTTCCCGGGGTTCGCTCGCCGCCGGGCACTACGCTCCGGACCCATGGTGCACGTACTCAGCAGCCGTACCCTGGTCCACCCCACCGACCCCGAGCGCTCTCGTGCCTTCTACGGTGAGCAGCTCGGCCTTCCCGTCTACCGCGAGTTCGGTACCGGCCCGGAGCGGGGCACGGTCTACTTCCTCGGCGGCGGCTTCCTGGAGGTCTCCGGGCGCTCGGACGCCGCCGCCGCGCCGGCCGTGCAGCTGTGGCTCCAGGTCGCGGACGCTGCGGCGGCGCACGAGGAGCTGGTGGCGAAGGGCGTCGAGATCGTACGGCCGCCGGTGCGGGAGCCATGGGGCCTGGTCGAGATGTGGATCACGGACCCGGACGGGATCAGGATCGTGCTGGTGGAGGTACCGGCCGACCATCCCCTGCGCCACCGGCCGGGGATCTGACCGCAGGGGCTTCCCCACGGCGACGAGAAGCCCTGCGCGGGCCCACCGCACCGGTGTCTCAGGCCCGCAGGGCGCCCATCCTGCCCTCCAGCCGGCCCAGCAGCTCGGCGAGCAGCCCCGCCAGTTCGCCCTGCCCCTGCGGGGCGAGCACGGACAGCACGGCCGTCTCGTAGCCGAGTTGCTCCGGCAGGATGCCGTCGACGAGGTCACGGCCCGCGTCGGTGAGCCGCAGGTGGGCGACCCTGCGGTCCCGGGCGTCGCCGCGCCGCTCGACCAGACCACGCTCGGTGAGCTGCTTGAGGCGTTTGGTGACGGCGGCACCGGAGGAGAAGGTCTCCCTGGCGAGTTCGCTGGGGGTCAGCTCGTGTCCGGTGCGGCGCAGCGCGCCGAGCAGGTCGAACTCGGGGCGGCTGAGTCCCGCCCGGCGCAGTGGCGCGTCCTCGGCCTGCTGGAGGAGGGCGGCACAGCGGTTGATCCGGCCGATGACCTCCATGGGCCCGGTGTCCAGGTCGGGATGGACGGTCCGCCACTGCCGCACGACCGCGGCCACCGTGTCGTGCCGCCCCGCACCGCCCTCCACGTCCCCGTCGAATTCCCGGCCCGCACCGCCATCCACGTCCCCGTCGGAGTCCCGGCCCGCACCGGCGCCCGCATCCCTGCCGGCCTCCCTGCCGGCCTCCCTGCCGGCCTCCCGGCTCGCGCCGGTGTCCGCCGCGTCGCTGTCGGCGTTCCGGTCCGTGTCCCTCCCCGTTCTGTCGTCGGCCGCCGGTCGTCCGCTGGTCGCCGTCATGGCCGTGCGTCCTCCGTTGTCCTCGTGCCGTCCCAGGTGTGCGGTCCCTGGCGTCGTACCGTCGCGGCGAGCGTACGGTGTCCGGACTGTTCGGCGAGCACGACCCGCTCCTGGGGAAGTGCCCGTTGCCACCACTCGCCGGACGCGGCGTCGGTCGTGGCGCGCAGTTCGGCCAGGGTGGCGGCGAGGGCGCGGCGGGCGGCCTCCAGGGCACGCGGGGCCGGTCGCGGCTCGGCGAGCACGCGGGCGGCCTGTTCGCGGGCCCGTTCGACGGCGGTCAGGGCGTGCTCGATGCCGTCGCCTGCCCGGCGGTTGGTGACGACGACGGCCGTACCGAAGCCGACGAGCGCGCCGACCAGGGTGTCGACGACCCGCTCGGTGATCAGCTGTCCGGCGTCCTGGGTGCGGGCGAACTCGGTGATGAGCAGGGCCATGGGGGTGACGCAGACGCTGCCGAGCCAGTAGTTGCGGCCGATCAGCGCCTCGGCGCCGAAGTTGAAGGCGAGGCAGCACAGCACCAGGGCGGCCGGGTGCAGATGGGCGAGCGGCACGACGGCGGCGAAGACGAGGACCCCGAGGAGGTTGCCGACGACGCGCTGGACGCCCCGGCTCCAGGTCAGGGTGACGTTGGCCTGGTAGAGGGAGGCCGCGGTGACCAGCGCCCAGTAGGGGCGGCCGACGCCGAGGGCCAGGGAGGCGTAGCCGGCCAGGGCGCAGCCGAGCGCGGTGCGGGCGGCGAGGGGCGCGAGCGGGCCGAGCCGGCGCCACGACGGGCGGTGGGGCGCGGCGAGTTCGGCGTCGACGCCGAGGAGTTCGTCGTCGGCGCCGGACACCCGGGGAACGCGTCCGGTGCCGCGCAGGGCGCGGGCCCAGCCGCGCAGCAGTGCCGGGTCGGCGTCGGCGGGGGCGGCGAGGGCGACCTCGGCCCGGACGACGAGGTGTTCGAGGGCGCGCCGGGTGCGGTCGGTACGCGCGCCGGTGGCCAGCAGCGACTGCCACGCGGCCTGCACGGCGGCGGCCGCCCCGGCCCGGGCCTTCGCGTGTCCGGCCCCGGTGCCCCGGGTGTCGGCGTAGGCGGCGGTGGCGTTCAGGGCGTGGGCGGTGGCCCGGCGCTCGGGGCCGTGCGGGCGCAGCAGACCGGGCGCCATCCCCACCAGCCAGGCCCAGGCGCCCGCCGCCAGGGCCAGCGCGACATGGCCGGGGACCTGGCCGAGGGTCCCCGGGGCGAACAGGGAGGCGGAGCTGATGAAGGTGAGCACCACGTTCCCGGGCGGGCCGACCCGGGTGGCGTCGCAGAGGACCTTCTGCACGGCGGCCATCAGGGCGCCGACGGTGACCAGCACGACCGCGTTCCCGGTGAGCGCGGCGGCGGTCAGCGCCACGGCGAGGCCGGCGACCATGCCGAGGATCACCCGGGCCAGCGTGCGGGCGCGCGCGGGGTAGGGGCGGTTGTGGCCGTAGAGCGCGCACAGCGATCCGGCCATGGTGTACATCGCCAGGTCGAGGCGGCCGAGGGCCAGCAGGATCAGGTTGGGCGGAGCGACCGCGGCCACCACGCTGAGGGCGGGCTTGAACCAGATGTCGGAGGGCCGGCCGAGGCGGAGTGCTCCGGCGAGGGGAAGGGGACGGGTCGCGGTGCTCATAGCCACCAATTTAGCATGTGTTTTACTCGTAAAACACTATCGAACAGTCAGGACCCCCCTCCGCCTGCCGCCGGGCGTCCCGGCCCTCACCTGCTGTGCTCCGTCGAATGCTCCCCGTGTACATCCTTGCGCTGGCGTGCGCGCTGTGCGGCCGGGGCATCGCATCCGTTGACGCGACGTCGAGCGGGGAGGTGCGCGTGCACGGACCGGCTTCGCCCGGCTGGCTGCTGGTCGCGCTGTGCGCGGCGACCGGGGCCTACTGCCTGCTGCGGATGCGCAGCAGTGTCGAGGAACAGCGCCGCGCCGCGGGCGGCGAGGCGCTGATGGGGTTCGGCATGGCCGCGATGGCCGTGCCCACCACCGTCTTCACGCCGCCGGCGTGGGCCTGGCCGCTGTACGCGGCGGTGTTCGGAGCGGCGGCGCTGCGCGCGCTGTGGAGTGCCCGCAGCAGCCCGCACCATCTGCACCACCTGGTGGGGGCCGCCGCGATGGTCTACATGGCGGTCGTGATGGCGGCCTCTCCCGGCGCGCACCACCACGGCGGCGCCGGAGTCCCGCCGCTGACCGGGGTGCTGCTCGTCTACTTCACCGGCTACGTCCTGCTGGCCGGGGCGCGGCTGGTGCCGGTCGCGGCGGCGGCCGCCGGTGCCGGGACGGCCGGCTGGGGCGACCGGCCCGAACTGGCGCGGGCGTGCCGGTTGTCGATGGGGATCGGCATGGTGGCGATGCTGTTGGCACTGTGACGGGGTGACGCCCCTCGCCGCGCGGACGTTGCCTGCGTCACTTTGGCGCGATGGGCTGTACCCCTGAGCGGCCCCCCGCTCATAGGCTGCCGGCCATGATGGTCCCCGTGGCACTGCTGCTGCTCGGCACCCTGACCGCCGTCGTCGGGCCCCGGCTGCTCGCCCGGGCCGACTGGACGGACCGGGAGCCGGTGGTCGCCCTGTGGGTGTGGCAGTGCGTGGTGGCGGCCGTCCTGCTGTGCTGTGCGCTGTCGATGACGCTGAGCGCCGCGGCGGCCTGGCAGGCGGTGCGGGGACATGTGTTCGCGACCGCGCCGAGCGGGGTGGCGGCCGCCTATCCGCTCGGTACGGCCGGCCCGTGGGCGGCGGCGACCGCGCTGGCCCTGGCCGGTGCGGGGCTGTGGAGCGGGGCGATGCTGGTGCGCGAAGTACTGCGGACCAGGGCCGGGCGCCGCCGCCGGAGGGCCGAACTCCTGGTCCGATCACCGCTGTTGCCCGGCGAGGAACCGACGGCCGACCGTCTCGTCGTCCTCGAGGGCGAGCGGCCCGACGCCTGGTGGCTGCCCGGGGCGGCACCCCGACTGGTCGTCACCACCTCCGCGTTGCGCCGGCTGAAAGGCCGCCAGCTGGACGCGGTGCTCGCCCACGAGCAGGGGCACGCGCAGGCCCGGCACGACTGGCTGCTGCACTGCTCGGCCGCGCTGGCGGACGGGTTCCCGCAGATCCCGGTGTTCGCCGCGTTCCGTGCGGAGATGCACCGGCTGGTCGAACTGGCCGCCGACGACATGGCCTCCCGGCGCCACGGCCGCCTCACCACCGCCCTCGCCCTGGTCGAACTCAACGAGGACCGGGGCGTGTTCGGCCCCGGCCCGCGCCCGCACGCCCATGTCCCGCAACGCGTCCACCGGTTGCTCACCGCCCCGGACCGGCTCCCCGCCCGGCACCGACTGCGGCTGACCGCGACGGCCGCCCTGGTACCGGTGATCCCGGTACTGGTGGCGCTCGTTCCTGGCCTGCGCGCATTCGGGTAAAGCCCGGCCCCTCAGGGGAATTGCTCTCCGGGCAATGACTCGGCAAAGATCACGCCATGCCACCCCCGCCCAGCGACCGCCCTGCTCCGCTTCTCACGACCGCCGTACTCGCCCTCGCCTCGGCGCTACTGCTCGCCCTCGTCGCCGGCGAGTGGCCGCCGCTGGTCGCGGTCGACGAGGGCATCGCGGGCACCGCGCACCGCTGGGCCGTGGCGGACCAGGGCACCACCCAGGTCCTGCGCGTCCTCACCGACTGGGTCTGGGACCCGCTGACCATGCGCCTGCTCTGCGCGGCCGTCGCGGTGTGGCTGGTGTGGCGGCACGGGGCGTGGTGGACCGCTCTGTGGCTGGCCGTGACCTGCGCGCTGGGCACGGCCGCCCAGCAGTCCCTCAAGGCGGCCGTCGACCGCCCGCGCCCCGCGTGGCCGGACCCGGTCGACTCCGCGCACTACGCGGCGTTCCCCTCGGGGCACACGATGACCGCGACGGTGGTGTGCGGGCTGCTGCTGTGGCTGCTGCACCGCTGCGGCACCGGCCGCGCGGTGTGGCGTACGGCGCTCGCCGCGGCCTGGGTGTCGGTCATAGGCGTCGGTCTGACCCGGATCTGGCTCGGTGTCCACTGGCCCTCGGACGTGCTCGGCGGCTGGCTGCTCGGAGCGCTGGTGGTGGCGCTGGCGGTGCTGGCCTACGGCTGGGAACGGGGCGACCGGCGTCGGTAGAGTCCCGCGCATGACTGCCGTGCTCTTCGACTTCTCCGGGACCCTCTTCCGCATCGAGTCCACCGAATCCTGGCTGCGGGCGGTACTCGCGGCATCCGAAGTGGTGCTCTCCGAGGGCGAGTTGGCAGAGGCCGCCCGGGCGCTGGAGGTGGCCGGGGCGCAGCCCGGCGGGGCGAACCCGGTCGCGCTGCCCGAGGAACTGGCCGGGATGTGGGCGGTACGGGACGAGAGCGCGACGTCGCACCGGGCCGCGTACACCGGCCTGTCCCGTCGGGTGCCGCTGCCGGACCCGCTCCTGCACGACGCGCTCTACGAGCGGCACATGGCCCCGGCCGCCTGGACGCCGTACCCGGACACCGCCGAGGTGCTGCGCACCCTGCGCGCGCACGGCGTGGGCGTCGGCGTGGTCAGCAACATCGGCTGGGACCTGCGCCCGGTCTTCCGCGCGCACGGGCTCGACGCGTATGTGGACGCGTACGTCCTGTCGTACGAACACGGTGTCCAGAAGCCTGATCCGCGGCTCTTCACGGTGGCGCTGGAGGCGCTCGGGGCGGAGCCGGGCGAGACCGTCATGGTCGGGGACAGCCGGCCCGCGGACGGCGGGGCGGCGACGCTCGGCTGCCGGGTGCACTTCGTGGACCATCTGCCGGTCGGCGAGCGGCCGGACGCGCTGCTGCCGGTCCTCGACCTGGTGGGCGTGGCCCGCCGACCGGCCACGCCCACGCAGGCCTGACCTGCGGTGCCGTCCGCCCGAGACGCTCCCCCGTGTCGCCCCGGACGGACGGCAGCCCTGAACCGGCCCCGCGCAGAGCGGGGGCCGCTGCGTCGATTATAGTTGGCTGGCAGCCAGTCAACGCAGGAGTTCCAGGATGTCCCCGCGCAGCGCATCGGTCAATGAAGAGTTGCGGAGGCGTTCCCGCGAGCGGCTGCTGCAGGCCGCGGTCGAGCTGGTCGACGCGCAGGGCTTCGAAGCCACCACGCTGGGCGACATCGCCGACCGGGCGGGCTCGGCGCGCGGCCTGGTGTCGTACTACTTCCCCGGCAAGCGCCAGCTGGTGCAGTCCGCCGTGCACCGGCTGATGCACCGCACTCTGGAGGAGGCGCTGGAGCACGAGCCGCACACGGAGGACGGACGGGAGCGGCTGGCGCGGGCCATCGACGCGATCCTGGGCCTCGCCCACGACCGGCCGGTGCTGATGCGCCAGCACATGGCGGGGCTGCTCCAGGCCGAGGGGTTCGTGCAGTGCCCGGAGCAGCGCCGGCTGTCGGAGCTGCTGGGCGACACCGTCGCGCGGTACGGCTCGCAGGACGTGACGGCCGACTACCCGATGCTGCGGGCCCTGCTGATGGGGGCGGTGTACGCGGCGCTGGTCCCGGGGGTGCCGATGCCGGTGCCGGTACTGCGGGCGGAGCTGTTCGAGCGCTACGGCCTCGACGGGGGGCTGGGGCTGCCGCCGGAGTCCGCACCGGCGACCGAGCGGCAGGACCTGTCCCGGTTCTTCGCCACGGAGGACCGGTCGGAGCCCCAACAGCCTTAGTACGCAGGGTGCATGACGGGTGGTCAGGATCCCTTTGCCGCACCTCCCCGCAGGTACGCCAGGTATTCACATCATCACACTCCGCAGCCGTGAACACGCGCCCGCTTCACCCCTGCGGCCCCTGTCGAGGCGACCGGGCCGGTGGGATGCTGGAGCCACCAGCCCCTCGGGCAAGGAGTCTCCTCGTGTTGCGTGTCGCCGTCGTCGGCTCCGGTCCGAGCGGGTGCTACACCGCCCAGAACCTCGTCCAGCTCGACCCCACGGTGCGGGTGGACGTCCTGGACCGGCTGCCGTGCCCGTTCGGACTGGTGCGGTACGGGGTCGCCCCGGACCACGAGAAGATCAAGTCGTTGCAGGGCAACCTCCGCACCGTCCTGGAGCACGAGCGGGTGCGGTTCCTCGGCGGGGTCCGGGTCGGCGGGCCGGGCGGACTGCCGGTGGCACGCCTGCGGGAGCTGTACCACGCGGTGGTGTACTGCGTCGGGGCGGCCACCGACCGACGGCTCGGGATCCCCGGCGAGGAGCTGCCGGGCAGTTGGTCGGCGACCGAGTTCGTGTCTTGGTACAGCGCCCACCCGGACGCCGTCGACGCCGGGTTCGTGCGCGACGCCCGGTCGGCGGTGGTCATCGGCGTCGGCAACGTCGCGGTCGACGTGGCGCGGATGCTGGCCCGGGGCGTGGCGGAGCTGAGCCCGACGGACATGCCGCAGGCGGCCCTGACCGCGCTGGTCCGGAGCCGGATAAGGGAGGTCCACGTGGTGGGCCGGCGAGGCCCCTCGCAGGCCCGGTTCACCACCAAGGAGCTGCGCGAGCTCGGCGGCCTGCCGGACACCGAGGTCCTGGTGGAGCCGGGCGAGCTGGCGCTCGACCCGGCGTGCGCCGACCCGTCCGCGCTGCCCGCCGCCCAGCGCCGCAACGTGGAGGTGCTGCGCGGCTGGGGCGAGCGCCGCGGCCGGGGACCGGGGCGCCGGATCCGGTTGCGGTTCTTCCTGCGTCCGGTCGAAGTGCTCGACGACGGCGGCCGGGTGGGCGCGGTGGTCTTCGAACGCACCGAGCCGGACGGGCTCGGTGGGGTGCGGGGCACCGGGCGGTACGAGACGGTGGAGGCGCAGTTGGTGCTGCGCTCGGTGGGTTACCGCGGAGTACCGCTGGAGGGGCTCCCGTTCGACGAGGAGAGCGGCACCGTGCCGCACGAGGCCGGCCGCGTCTTGCACGGCTGCTTCGACGTGCCCGGCGACTACGTCGCGGGCTGGATCAAGCGGGGCCCCACCGGCGTCATCGGCACCAACCGGCCCGACGCCAAGGAGACGGTGACGTCGCTGCTGGCGGACGCCCCCGTGCTGATGCGCCGGGAGGTGCCGGAGGACCCGGTCGCCGCGCTGCGCTCGGCGGGCGTCGAACCCGTCGAGTGGACGGGGTGGCAGGCGATCGAACAGGCCGAGGCGGCGCTCGGAGCCCGGCTGGGACGGGGCGTGGTCAAGCTGGCCGACTGGGACTCCCTGCTGGCGGCGGCGCGGGCGGCGGCAGGACGAACGGCGGTCGGGACGGAGCCGTAGCGGCCGCGTACACGGGCACGGCGGCCGGGGACGGAGTCGTGGGGCGGAGTCGCAACACAGTCGTGGCACGGAGTCGTGCCACGGAGTCGGCGCGCGGAGTCGATCGCGTCCCGGTGGGCATGACACGTATCGGCAACACCGCGGAAATCAACAAACTGTGCAAGCCGCTTACGGTCTCGTGCTGTCCGGATGTCGTCCCCGCTCTGGAGTCCCCATGGCCACGACCACCGCCCCCGTCCACCCCGTCGACGAGGTCCCACCCGTACGGCAACTGGCCGTGTTCGGGCTGCAACACGTGCTCGCGATGTACGCGGGAGCCGTCGCCGTTCCGCTCATCGTGGGCGGTGCGATGAAGCTGTCGCCCGCCGACCTGGCCTATCTGATCACCGCCGACCTGCTGGTGTGCGGGATCGCGACCCTCATCCAGTGCGTCGGATGCTGGCGCTTCGGCGTACGGCTGCCGATCATGCAGGGCTGTACGTTCGCGGCGGTGTCGCCGATGGTCCTGATCGGTACGACGGGCGGCGGACTGCCCGCGATCTACGGCTCGGTGATCGTGGCCGGTCTTGCGATCATGCTGCTGGCGCCCGTCTTCGGCAGACTGCTGCGCTTCTTCCCGCCCCTGGTCACCGGCACCGTGATCCTGATCATCGGGGTCTCGCTGCTGCCGGTCGCGGGCAACTGGGCGGCGGGCGGCGCGGGCGCCAAGGACTTCGGGGAGCCGAAGAACCTGGCGCTGGCGGCCTTCGTGCTCGCGGTGGTGATCGGCGTGCAGCGGTTCGCGCCCGCCCCCCTGGCCCGGATCGCCGTCCTGATCGGCATCGCGGTGGGCCTGGCGGTGGCCGTGCCGTTCGGATTCACCGACTTCAGCGGGGTCGGGGACGCCGACTGGCTGGGCATCAGCACGCCGTTCCACTTCGGCACCCCGACGTTCCACGCCTCGGCGATCGTCTCCATGCTGGTGGTCGCCCTGGTCACCATGACGGAGACGACCGGTGACCTGATCGCCGTGGGCGAGATGACCGGCCGCCGGGTCGAGCCGCGCTCCCTGGCGGACGGCCTGCGCGCCGACGGGCTGTCGACCGTCCTGGGCGGTGTCTTCAACACCTTCCCGTACACGGCGTACGCGCAGAACGTGGGCCTGGTCGGGATGACCCGGGTGCGCAGCCGCTGGGTGGTCGCGGCGGCCGGCGGCATCCTGGTGCTGCTGGGTCTGCTGCCCAAGCTGGGCGCGGTGGTCGCGGCGATTCCGGCGCCGGTGCTGGGCGGTGCGGGGCTGGTGATGTTCGGGACGGTCGCGGCGAGCGGTCTGCGCACGCTCGCGACCGTCGACTTCAAGGGCAACGACAACCTGACGGTGGTGGCCGTCTCGGTGGCGGTCGGCCTGCTGCCGGTGGGCGTGCCGACGGTCTACGAGAAGTTCCCTGACTGGTTCCAGACGGTGATGAACAGCGGCATCAGCGCGGGCTGCCTGACGGCGATCGCCCTGAACCTCCTCTTCAACCACCTGCCGACGAGGGCGGGTTCGTCCCCTCAGCCCGTGCCGAGCGAGGCCGGACCGGCGGCCTGAGCGGGGCCGGAGCGGCGGCCTGACGCCCCCCCGGCGGTATCAGGAGTCCGGGGTGAACAGCCGGGTCGGTATCGCGGCCGCCAGTGCCCCGTAGCCCGTCGGATCGAGGTGCAGCCAGTCCCCCACCTGGAGGTCGGCCCGCAGCCGGCCGGGGTCCGCGGGATCCCTGACCACCCGGTCGAAGTCCAGCAGCGCGTCGAAGTGTCCGGGGCCGCGGATCCAGGCGTTGACGCGCTGCCGGGCCGCCTCACGGACGCCCGCCCCGTCGTCGTACGCGTTGCCGCCGAAGGGCAGCAGCGTGGCGCCGTAGACCCGGATGCCCTGGGCGTGGGCGCGGACGACGATCTGCCGGTAGGCGGCGATCAGGTCGTCGGCGACGGCCCGCTGGGCCTGCGGGGTGGCGGCGGCCGTGCCGATGTCGTTGACGCCCTCGAAGACGATCAGCCAGGACACTCCGCTGCGGGACAGCACGTCCCGGTCGAGGCGGGCCAGGACGTTGGGGCCGAGGCCGTCGTTCAGAACGCGGTTGCCGCCGGCCGCCTGGTTGAGGACCGCGAGGTGCGGATCCGCGGCACGGGTCCGGAGCCGGTCGAAGAACTGGTCGGGCCAGCGGTCGTTGCCGTTGGTCGTGGAACCCCGGCCGTCCGTCAGGGAGTCACCGAGGACGGCGACGGCACGGGTCGCGGCCGGCGCCGGGACCTCGACGTCGCTCAGCAGGTACCAGTGGTCGACCGGGGTGGCGTCGGCGAGGTCCTGGTCCCGGACGTGGTCGCCACGCAGCAGGTACGACGTGGTGCGCGAGCCGGGGTGCGAGGTGAGCGCGTGGTCGGGCTGGCCCTGCGCCGTGTACGCCGTGACGGTGAGCTCGGCACCGGGGTCCAGTTCCATGTCCACGGGATCGGATACGACCTCGGCGCCGACCGGCACCACGGTGGCGGCCCGCCCGGAGAAGGTGACGGGCTCGACGCTGCCGGGAACGACGGCGCTGACGCCCGCCCGTCCGCCCTCGGGGAGCGCCGCGGTCACCGAGGTGAGCGGCAGGGGGGTGTCGCCGTAGGCGTTGGAGAAGCGCAGCCGCAGACGGTGTCCGCCGGCGGTCACCCGGACGGTCTGCCGCAGCGTGGTGTCGGCCAGGACCGAGGCCTCCCCCGTGAAGGGCGCCGGCGGCAGGTTGCCGGTCTCGGTGAGCTGCGGCATTCCGGTCCAGGTGGTCACCCAGTGGCCGCCCCGTGCGGTGTGTGCGGTGACCTGCCCGGGCCCGCGGACCAGCGCCGTGACGGCGGTGACGGTCATCACCAGGGCGAGGACGAGGACAGCGGCGCTGAGGAGCGTGGCGAACGGGGTTCTGCTGGGCTGCGGCTTCACGGGGGCCTTCCTGGCGAAGGGCTGCGGGACACCACCGGCATCGTGGCATGGACATGGCCCTTCTGGAAGCGCTCCCACAGCACTTGACCAGAAAGCGCTTTCACCCTACGTTCCGTTCAGCACCGTGACCAAGGGGTCGCAGATCGACCCCTTTTGAGCTGGTCTCCGCAGAAGCCGTTCAAGGTGCTGTACGTCGTCCACGTACAGAGCCGACTCCTTGACGACGCAAGCCCCCACTCGAAAGAAGGCACACGGGACATGACTTCACGAGTACTTGCACGAGCACGAGCACGGACCAGTGCGCGCGCACTGGCGGGCGGACTGGCCGCCCTGGGCCTGTCGGTTGGCATGATCATGACTGATGGGTCCCGGGCCGACGCGGCCACCTGGCCGACCGCGAACGGCAGCCAGGCCGTCAGCGCGACCATCAAGCTGTCGGGCACCAAGGACTACGGGATGCTGCGCCTCTACGGCAGCGGCGACCTCGGCACCGGCGGGCAGAGCGAGGACCAGGACCCCCTCCTCGACCTGGCGGCCGGCACGGTCCTCAAGAACGTCATCATCGGGGCGCCCGCCGCGGACGGCATCCACTGCGAGGGCAGCTGCACGCTGCAGAACGTGTGGTGGGAGGACGTCGGCGAGGACGCGGCGACCTTCCGCGGCTCCTCGTCCTCGAACGTCTACACCGTCTCCGGCGGCGGCGCGAATGAGGCCAGCGACAAGGTCTTCCAGTTCAACGGTGCCGGGACGCTGAACGTGTCCAACTTCGCGGTGCAGACCTTCGGCAAACTGGTCCGCTCCTGCGGCAACTGCTCGACGCAGTACAAGCGCACGATCAACCTCAACACGATCGAGGCGACGTACAAGGGCAGCGCGCTGGTCGGCATCAACACCAACTACGGCGACAGCGCCACCCTGAAGAACATCACGATCGTCGGGGACAGCGGCAAGAAGATCGTGCCCTGCCAGAAGTACATCGGCAACAACACGGGCGCGGAACCGACGACGAACGGGAGCGGCCCGGACGGGACGTACTGCAAGTACGCGAGTTCGGACATCACCTACAAGTGAGCCGGGCGACCGGCCGTCGCCGCTCACCGGGCCGCCGCCGCTCACCGGGCGGCGACGGCCCGACCGCGCCCTCCCGGACCTGTTCGTGGAGCGGGATTCAGCCCGTGTGAGCCGCCAGCGCGTCGATGAGCTCGGGCCAGAGCGGGCGTGGGCGGTCGTGTCCCATGTCGGGAATCAGCAGGAGTTCGGCCCCTGGCACCAGGTCCGCCGTGCGGCGCCCGCCGCTGACGTCGATCAGCGTGTCGTCCAGACCGTGGATCACGAGGGTGGGCACCCGCAGTTCCCGGAGCGCGTCCGCGCGGGAGCCGCCGAGCACCATCGCGCCGAGCTGACGTCCGATCCCGGCGGGGTGGAGGCCGCGGTCATAACTGGCGGCGGCCAGCTCCCGGAGCGCCGCCGGGTCGCCGTAGCGCCTCGACGCCCACGCCAACTCCCGGTCCGCCGCGGCGATGTAGCCCTCGCGGTCCGTGGGCTTCGGGCCGAACAGGACCGCACGGGCCTCGGGGCTGGACCGGCCGTACTCGCTCTCGCCGGTGGAGGACATCATGGACGTCAGCGTCAGCACCCGCTCCGGGTGGCTGATGGCCATCGTCTGGGCGATCATTCCGCCCATCGACGCGCCGACCACGTGGGCTCGTTCGACACCGAGCACGGTGAGCAGGTTCAGGCCGTCGTCGGCCATGTCCTGCAAGCCGTAGGGGACCATGGCGAGGGCGGCGGCCATGTCTCCCGAGCGGACCGTGGCGATGAACCGGCCCACTTCGACGGGGTGTTCGTCGAACTTCGTGGACAGTCCGCTGTCGCGGTTGTCGTAGCGGATCACGTACCTGCCGCGATCCGCCAGCGCCTGGCAGAAGTCCTCGTGCCAGGCGATCATCTGGGCGCCGAAGCCCATCACGAGCAGCACAGGGGGGTCTCCGGGATCGCCGAAGGCCTCGTGGGCGATGGACACTCCGGGTGACACTTCGGCGATGGGCATACGCGGATCCTGCCAGGCCAGGGCTACCGGGCGCACCCGGATTGCCGACGGGCGGCCAGGGGTTCCGCCGGGCCGGTGTGGCACTGCGGGTGTCAGTCACCCAGGTGTGCCAGTCGCCCGCGGGTGTCAGCCGCCCGCAGGTGTCGGTCGCCCGCAGGTGTCGGTCGCCCGCGGTGTCAGTCGCCCGGGGGTGGCGTCGGCTCGCCCAGTTCCGCCCGGTAGGCCGCGTAGGCCGCGCGCAGGCGGTCGGCCGGCCAGTCGGGCGGCAGCAGTTCCGGGGGCAGGACCGGGTCCGTCAGCAGGTGACGGACGGCCGCCGCGAAGACCGTGAAGCGGTCTGGCGGGAGCGGGGATTCGGCCGCTCGGTCGAGCAGGGCCCGGGCCCGGGCGGACCAGGTGGTCAACGGCCAGAGGGAGGCCGCCAGTTCGGGTGCGGGACGGGCCGGCCGGCACGTGTACGACTCGGTGGTCGCCAGCAGATCCGCGGGCAGCGCCCGCACCAGGTTCGCCGGGCGCAGCCAGACTCCCTCGCGCAGTTCGGCGAGCCGCAGGGCGGTCAGGCGGGTGCGCAGCTCCGCCCGTTCGGCGGGGCCGCGGCCGGAGGCCGTGACGACCAGCATCTCCCAGTCGCCGTGCCACGCGCGCGTGCGGGGTCGTACCGCCTCGTCCTGGCGCCGCTGCCGGGTCAGCAGCCGCTCACTGAGGCCGTATACGGCGTCGCCGGTACGGCGGAGGTCGCCGGACGCCGTCATACGGCTGAGGGCGGCCCTGAGCGTCGAGCCGCCGATCCCGAACGGTTCCACGAGCCGCACCAGGTCCTTCACCGGCAGCTCCGGCGGATGCGTGCCCAGCAGCAGGCTCAGCACGACCGACCGGGCGGACAGCGGCCGCAGGTCGGCGTCGGCGGCCTCGGCGGACACGTTCATGTGCATGGTCACGTACTGTACGGGCGGCAGCGTATTGCAATATTGCTGCGACCGCAGGAAGAGTGCAACATGGACCCCATGGACTCCACCGCCTCGCTCCGCCGGCCGCAGCGCGCCACCGCCGTCGCCCCCACCGGCACCTCCGCCGTCGACCCCACCGGTACCTCCGCCGCGGCCACCCACGACGTCACCAACCAGGCGCCGCCCCTCGCGCCCTACGACGCCTCCGACGACCAGGCCCTGCTCGAAGGGGTGCGAAGGGAGGGTGCCGGGTGGGCCGAGGAGGAGATCCGGCGGCTCGGGGTCCGGGCCGGCAGCACGGAGGCGCAGGAGTGGGGTGAGCTGGCCAACCGCCACGAGCCGGAGCTGCGCACCCACGACCGGTACGGCAACCGGATCGACGAGGTCGCCTTCCACCCCGCCTGGCACCACCTGATGCGGACGGCCGTCGCCGAGGGCCTGGCGGGGGCGGCCTGGGCGGACGGCCGGGCCGGCGCCCATGTCGCACGGACGGCGGGCGGGCTGGTGTGGGGACACACCGAATCCGGCCATGGTTGCCCGACGTCGATGACCTACGCCGCCGTGCCCGCGCTGCGCGCCCAGCCCGAGCTGGCGAAGGTGTACGAACCGCTGCTGACCAGCAGGGTCTACGAACCGGGGTTGCGGGTGCCGGCGGACAAGCCCGGGCTGCTCGCCGGGATGGGCATGACCGAGAAGCAGGGCGGTTCGGACGTACGGACGAACACCACGACCGCGGCTCCCACCTCCGAGCCCGGCGTCTACACCCTGCGCGGGCACAAGTGGTTCACGTCGGCGCCGATGTGCGACGTCTTCCTGGTGCTGGCGCAGGCGCCGGGCGGCCTGTCGTGCTTCCTGGTGCCGCGCGTGCTGCCGGACGGCAGCCGCAACGCGTTCCGCATCCAGCGGTTGAAGGACAAACTGGGCAACCGGTCGAACGCGTCCTCGGAGCCCGAGTTCGAAGGGACCGTGGCCTGGCTGGTCGGACCGGAGGGGCGGGGCGTGAAGACCATCATCGAGATGGTCAACTGCACCCGGCTGGACTGCGTGATGAACTCGGCGACCCTGATGCGCAAGACGCTTGTCGAAGCCGGTCATCACGTGCGGCACCGCAGCGCGTTCGGCGCGCGCCTCGTCGACCAGCCGCTGATGCGCAACGTGCTGGCCGACCTGGCGCTGGAGTCGGAGGCCGCGACCACGCTCACCCTGCGCCTCGCGGGCGCGGCGGACCGCGCGGTGCGCGGGGACGAGCAGGAGCGGGCGTTCCGGCGGATCGCGACGGCCGTCGGCAAGTACTGGGTCACCAAGCGCGGTCCGGCCTTCACCGCGGAGGCCCTGGAGTGCCTGGGCGGCAACGGCTACGTCGAGGACTCCGGCATGCCCCGGCACTACCGGGAGGCACCGCTGCTGTCGATCTGGGAGGGCTCCGGGAACGTCAACGCACTCGACGTGCTGCGCGCCCTGTCCCGTGAACCGGGCGCCGCCGACGCCTTCTTCGGCGAACTCGCGCACGCGCGCGGGGCGGACGCCCGGCTGGACGGCGCGGTCGCCCGGTTGAAGGCCGGACTTGCGGAGACCGATCAGGTGGGCGCCCGCCGGCTGGTCGAGCGGATGGCGCTGGCACTCCAGGCATCGCTGCTGGTCCGGTACGCCCCCGCGGCCGTCGCCGACGCCTTCTGCGCGACCCGGCTGGACGGCGACTGGGGGTATGCGTTCGGCACCCTGCCCGCCCGGACCGCACTCGACCCGATCCTGGAACGGGCACTGCCCGGCGCGAACTGACCGCTGCTCGCGTGTCGTTGGCCGGTGACCGTCGACGGATCGCACACAGTCGCCGTCCGATTCCGCATTGTTGTCAGTGCCGTGGTGCAGACTCCCGGACAGGTGGTACTCGCCTGGGGAGGACAACGTGTTCACGGGGATCGACGAGGTCGACTGGACCTCGCTGCGGCACGCTCACGGCAGCGCGGCGGACGTGCCCGCCCTGCTGCGCGGACTGGCCTCGGCGGACGCGGCCGAGCGGGAGGCCGCGCTCGACGGGATGTACGGCTCGGTGCACCACCAGGGCAACGTGTACGACTCGACGCTCGCCTGCGTCCCTTTCCTGTTCACGCTCGCGGCCCGAGTCGAGGTCCCCGACCGCGGCGCCATAGTGGAACTGCTGGTCAGCATAGGGGCGGAGAGCGCGGGCGCACGGGCCCAGGGCGCGGTGCGCGCGCGGGCCGAGGCGTTCGTGGCGCTGGCCGAGGACCCGTGCCCCTGGGTGCGGCGGGCGGCGGCCGGGGCGCTGGTCCGGTTCCTCGACGAACCGGCGCGGGTGCTGGAGCTGCTCGGCCGGCGGATCACGGCCGAGGCCGACGAGCGGGTGCTGGGGTCGCTGACCGCGGCCCTCGGCCAGTTCGTCCTGCGCCATCCGGCGCGGGCGGCCGCGGCGGTGGACCTGCTGGCCGCGCAGAGCGAGCCGCCGTACCCTCCGGGTGCCCGGCTCGCGGCGCTCGGGCAGCTGGCCCTCGGCGCACCGGAGCGGCTGCCCGCCGGGCTCGTACCGACCGCGGTCCGGCTGCTGAGGGAGCGGACCGAGCACCGGTCGGCCGGCCCGGACCGGGCGGAGACGGACACGCTGGTCGGCCGGATACGGCGGCTGCGGCCGTCGGACGAGGAGGGCTCGTCGCTGCTGCGCACCCTGCACCGCGCGCTGGACGACCGGGTGACGGACCGGATCGCTCTGCTCGTGGGCCAGTTGAGCAGTCCGGGGGCGTTGGACCGGTGCAACGCGGTGCGGATGTCGGCCGGGCTGTTCCGTGAGTGGCGCGCGGACTTCACGGCTCCCGTCGCCCTGATCGGCGCCCAACTGCGTCTTGAGGAGGACCAGTTGCGGGACGCGGCCGTCTCGGTCCTCGCGGAGCTTTTCGGGCTGGCCGCGCCCGCGGCCGACGAACTGCACGCCCTGGTGACGGTACGGCCCGACCTGTGGGTGCGCACCTGGGAGCGCGGCAGACCCTCCCTGGGCGGCCCTCTCAAGGCCCTGGCCAGAAGCGGCGATCCGCGCGCGGTACCGGCCCTGGCCCAGCTGCTCGCGGGACCGGTGGTGCCCGGCGGTCTGGGCTTCGAGGTGGTGCACCTGGGCCGGGCGGCCGCCCCGCTCGCCCCCGCGTTGCGGCACCGGCTCGGCCGGGTTCCGCTGGACTCGCCCGAGGCCGCCGAGCTGGCCGCACCGCTGCTGGCGGCGGTCACCGCGCTGGCGGATCCCGCGGCGGTGCCGGAGGTGCTGCGGCTGCTGCGCGGCGCGCCGGACGCGCTGGGGGCGCGGGAGGCCCTGACGGGGCAGGCGGTGCGGGCGCTCGACGCGCTGGGTACGGCCGCCCGGGCGGCCACGCCGGTGCTGCGCGGGCTGCTCGACACCCGGCACGCGGCGTCGGCGGCGGGAGCCCTGTGGGCGGCGGAGGGCGATGCGGAGGCCGTACTCCCGGTGCTGTTGCGGGAGTTGACCATCGGCCGGAGCCGGAGTGCCCGCACCGCGGCCGAGCAGCTGGGGCGGCTGGGCGGAGCCGCGCGGCAGGCGCTGCCCGCGCTGCGTGCGCTGGCCGGGTCCGGCCGGGTGTGGGAACGGATCTGCGCGGCAGGGGCGTTGTGGCGGATCGAGGGGGATCCGGAACCCGTGCTGCCGGTGTTCCGGTCCGCCTGGTCCCAGAACCCGCACACGCGCTGCGCGATCGCCGGGCACCTGGCGGCGATGGGCCCGGCGGGTGCCCCGCTGCACGACCTGGTGACGGCCGAACTGGCCACCGCCCGGCGGCACACGGCACGGCCGGGCGGGTACGGCAGCCACGACATCGCCCAGGACGAGCGCCTGCTCGCCACCTGCCGAAGGGCACTGCCGAGCAGCTGACCGGGGTACGGCGGCCGGGGACGGGCGCCGCCGGCGGAGAGGTGCTGACGAGCCGCTCACCGGGGCACAGCTGCCAGGCGCGAGCGCCGCCTGCCGCAAGGTGCCGACGAGTCGCTGACGACGGCACGGCTGCCGGGGTCGGGCGGCGGGCGAGGCCGGGCGGCGGCGGGCGAGGCCGGGCGGCGGCGGGCGAGGCCGGGCGGCGGCGGGCGAG